>DATMSZ010000274.1:0-17660 GCA_035565175.1 Pseudosphingobacterium sp. | reverse complement strand
TAATTTAAGTGCTTACGAACATAACCTATTTTTCCTTATTGAGATCATCTCGTTTTGCTTTTAAAGAAGCTAGATATGACTTATGCCCTCCCTCAGCGTTTGCTGTTCTTTTTCTGTAATTAAGCTCCGGTGATGGCATATCTCAATGATAACCGTCTTGAAATCTAAATCCAATACTTTGCATATAATGTATAGGTCGAGAGCGATCATTTCGCTGTTGGCATAGTACCCTGCCGAGAAAAACTATTCAAAGGAGAAATCATTACGCTGAAAAGTCTAAAAACAATGACACAAATTCAGGATAAATATGGAATGGGTATTTTTGAACTGCCGGTTTATGATAAAAAAGGATATATGCATAGAGGTTCTATCGATAGTTTTGGTTCTGTCCTTTCTTCTTTCCCGGATGAAAAGCTTGCTATTGCCATAACATCAAATGGTGCCATTTACGATAAAAAAAAGGTATTGATTGCTGCTTTAAGTAATTACTTTAATAAACCGTATAAAATCATATTTGAACCTTGTGATCACTCTTTTTCAAAAAAATCAGTTATTATTATCTTTTTTCATGTAAGATAGCTAAAATATTTGAGTACCATATTGGAGTTACAAAAAAGAAAGGAAATCACTTTTAGGATTTCAGTCAACTGATAGCATGTTGGATTTTCGTGATGATATTGAAGTTTTTTATAATGTTCACTTTTCCGTTGAGGAGGCTTCTCCAGAATTTGCGTCTCATTCTTGGTTATCAGTACTGGGTAGAAAGAATCCTTATATAACAGATTGCTGTCGCGTTTTAATGAATGAGACAAACTGATGAGACTATGAGATATTTTGATAGGCTTGTTTAAATAAATGATTGCTTAATTTGTTTTGGCAAATCGATTTAGCAGGGCAAAAAGGCCCAATGTAAACCTCCAGATAATTTTAAATGGTTTTTAAAATTTCAATTGATTGGCCCAAATAATCAATAATAGAGATTTGGTTTGAAATTTAAAATCACAAATCTTTTAAACTAATTATGATGTATAGAACGTTTTTCTTATTGCTAACAACACTCTTCTTTTTAACTTCTTGCCATAATAATAATGAAGAGGTTACGAATGTAGATCGTCCGGATACGGCCATTATTAACAACAATTATATCGTTAACAGAAAACCCTTAAGGGCACTAAGTTTTATTAAATTGCCAGTAGGAAGTATCCAGCCTGAGGGTTGGTTGAAAAAGTATCTGGAGCTTCAACGCACAGGGTTGACGGGGCATTTAGGCGAGATAAGTGCGTGGTTGGCAAAAGAAAATAATGCATGGTTAAGTAAGGATGGTACAGGCGATCACGGTTGGGAGGAAGTACCCTACTGGTTAAAAGGTTATGCCAATTTGGGATATATACTAGGCGACAAAAAAATCATAGATGAATCAAAGGTATGGCTAAATGCTGCGGTGGAAAGTCAAAGGGAAGATGGTTATTTTGGTCCGGAAGTACTTAAAGACGGTAAGCCTGACCTTTGGGGGAACATGATTATGTTGTGGTGTTTGCAGTCTTATTATGAATATAGCAAGGATGAAAGGGTGTTACCTTTCATGGAAAAGTATTTTGCCTGGCAAAATCAATTACCGGATAGCTTGCTATTGGAAGACTATTGGGAGAACAGTCGAGGTGGAGATAATTTATACAGCATATACTGGTTATACAATCGTACAGAAGGTAAAGAGTGGCTGTTGGATTTGGCAAATAAAATTCATAGAAATACCGCCGATTGGCGTCAGCCCAATAATTTACCTAATTGGCACAACGTAAATATTGCGCAATGTTTTAGAGAGCCTGCGACTTACTACCTGCAAACAGGAAGCCAGGCAGACCTCGATGCAACGTATAACGACTTTCATTTAATACGTGCTAAGTACGGAAATGTTCCTGGAGGCATGTTTGGTGCTGATGAGAATGCCCGAGAAGGCTATACCGACCCCCGGCAAGGAGTAGAAACCTGCGGGATGGTGGAGCAGATGGCTTCCGATGAAATCTTAATGGGTATTACAGGAGATCCATTTTGGGCAGATCATGCAGAAGAAGTGGCTTTTAACACGTATCCGGCTGCGGTAATGCCCGATTTCAAGGCTTTAAGATACATCACAAGTCCTAATATGTCGATCAGTGACAGCAAAAATCACCATCCCGGCATTGACAATAATGGTCCTTTTCTCATGATGAATCCTTTTAGTTCACGCTGTTGCCAGCATAATCATGCACAGGGCTGGCCTTATTATGCAGAGCACCTTTTTATGGCTACGGCAGATAATGGGGTGGCAGCGCTGCTCTATAGTGAGGCAAGGCTGCAAATGAAGGTCGCCGACAGCAAGGAGATCACTATTGAAGCAAGAACTCATTACCCATTTGAAGACAACATTAATTTCACTATTCACACCAAAGAAGAGGTATCGTTTCCTTATTATTTACGTATACCAGCTTGGTGCAATAGCGCTAAAGTGATAATTAATGGGCAGGAAAGCAAGGAGACATTTAAGCCTGGCTCGTACGCTAAAATTGCTCGGACATGGAAAGATGGAGATCAGGTAAGTTTAGTTCTGCCCATGCAACTGAAAGTAAATAAATGGGAAAAGAACAAAAATAGTGTAAGCATCCTTCATGGGCCTTTAACCTATTCATTAAAGATTAAGGAAAACTTCGTAAAAAAGGATAGCAAGGCTTCTGCCATTGGCGATTCAAAATGGCAGGAAACCGCTGATCCTGATAAATGGCCATCCTTCGAAATCCTACCCGCGTCGCCCTGGAATTATGGACTGCTTTTCGATCAGCACAAACTTGAAGATAGCTTTAAAATAGAACGTAAGGAATGGCCTAAAGATGATTTTCCCTTTTCGCAAGAAAATGTGCCGGTAAGTATCAAAGCGAAAGGGAAGCGCCTACCTGTCTGGGCAATAGATCAATACGGACTTACAGGTGTTTTGCCGCAAAACCCAACACAATCAGAATCACCTCAAGAAGATATCACACTTATTCCAATGGGTGCTGCGAGATTAAGGATAACGGCTTTTCCTGTATTAACTAACTAATTAGGGGATAATGAAGTTGAATAGAGAATATCTTTTAGTTTTCGTAATAATGTGTATGTTGGTGAATGCTATGGAAACGTACGGACAGGAAACGAATCACATAGCGCCGGCCCCTTTATTTCGCGATCCTATTACGGATGGTGTGGCTGATCCAACGTTAATCTATAATAGAGACGAAAAAGCATGGTGGATGTTATATACCCAGCGAAGAGCGAATACGGACGCGGCGGATGTGGCGTATTGTTATGGAACAGCCATCGCCATTGCTTCTACATCAGATGAGGGTAAGACCTGGGTTTATCGAGGTACCCTTGATCTGGAATTTAAAAATGGCAAAAATACGTTCTGGGCTCCGGATGTAGTGTATCATGACGGAAGATATCACATGTATGTGGCCTATATTGAAGGCGTACGAAATCATTGGGGAGGGCAAGCAAAAATGGCGCACTATGTGAGTACAAATTTATGGGATTGGGAATTTCTGGATTTTCCGGCATTAACCTCAGAAAAAGTAATTGATGCTAGTTTGTTTAAAGATAGCACGGGTTTATGGCGTATGTGGTATAAAGATGAATCAAATCCGGAAGGAAATATGCTCATGGCGGAAAGCAACGATCTAAAGACATGGAAAACAAATCAGCAACCTATATTTCCGGGAAAAGGTCAGGAAGGACCAAAAGTTTTTGAATATAAGGGTTATTACTGGTTATTAACGGATGAATGGGCGGGAATGCGCATATACCGCTCCAAAGATTTGCAACGTTGGGAGAAGCAAGGAAGAATACTGGATACGAAAGGAAAACGACCTGATGACACACCAACTGGGGCGCATGGCGACGTAATCGTTGTAAATGACAAAGCTTATATCTTTTATTTTACCCATCCGGGAAGAGAAGAGCATCGAAAAGCAGATAATAATGCCATCGGAGTGCTGCCTTACGAAATGAGGCGGTCATCTGCACAAGTGGCTGAGCTAAAGTTTGAAAACGAGACATTAACGGCCGTTAGAGACGAGCCGTTTGACTTTGTCTTGTCGGCGCCAACATATTAGTTTAGTCAAATAAACGTGTAAAGACCGAACACGAAGGACTTACACAGAATTTATATGATATAATAGATACTAAAACAAATAAAAAAGCGATGAATAAAACAATTTTAAGTTGTCTTTTGATGGGGGTAGGCGTACTGGTCAGTTGTACGAATAATCCGACAAAGCAATCTTCGGAGCAATCAGCCCAATCTTCCTTAAGGGCACCTGCTTATCCCTTAATAACGCATGATCCCTATCTTAGTATATGGTCTTTCGGCGACACATTAAACACACAGCAAACAAAACATTGGACAGGCGCGGATCAACCATTAATTGCGCTTGCACAAGTAGATGGACAAGTATATCAGTTGGCGAGTAAAGCGCTATCTGTAGTAGACGATGTGGTACCGACAGCACAGAAGAAACCTTATTCTGTCCATTATACCTATGAGCAACCGGCTGCGGGCTGGGAGAAAGGTGATTTTTCCGATCAGTCGTGGAAACAAGGCCTTGCTCCTTTTGGTGATAACTCAGGTGATAATCCTATGAAACCAGCTTCTTTATATGATAAGGAGATTTGGTATCGTAGAGAATTCACCCTCACGGAAGTATTCAACGATTTAAAGTTGTTGATTAGCCATGACGATGCGGTGGAAGTCTTTTTAAATGGAGAGCAAATTTATAAGGATCCGAATTTTTTGCTGGATTATGCCCAAAAAGATATCAGTACAGCCGGATTAAAGGCACTTAAGACTGGTAAAAACGTGCTAGCTGTGCATTGCAGAAATGATCGCGGAGGTGCATTTATCGATGTTGGTTTAGTACGTGATCGGCAGCTAATGGATACTAAACTGGCTTCACAAACAGGGGTTAGATTGACGGCTACTCAAACGGCCTATACCTTTGACGCGGGAGGTGTGGCGCTCGATTTAACTTTTACCTCTCCTTTATTGATCGACCAGCTAGAGGTACTTGCTAGACCAGCATCTTACGTCACTTTTAAGACAGCTTCTTCTGATGGCAAGTCGCACGATGTAAAGCTTTGGTTCGCCATGTCAGGTCTTATCAGCACAGATAAGCCGAACCAAGAGGTGAAAACAGCCTTGGAAAATGGGGATAATCAACTGATACAATCGGTTGGAACCACCAGTCAGGCAATACTAGGCAAGAAGGGTGATAATGTGCGGATTGATTGGGGGAAAGCGTACCTCGCGGTGGATAAAAAACCTACCGTAAAAGCGATGCCTAATAATTTACAAGCCTTTGTATCTGCTATTGCAAATAAAGGAAATGGCCAGGATGTTTCGAACGGTTACGCGTCAGATATGTTAATCGGAATAGAAATGGACTTAGGTAAAGTTTCCGATCCTATCTCAGAACATGTTACCGTAGGATACGATGATGAATATTCGGTGCAATATTTTGGAAAGAACTTGCGTGCATGGTGGCATAGGGATGAAAAGACTACTGCATTGGACATGCTAAACACAGCACAGGGAGATTATGACAAGGTGATGGAGGCTTGCAAAACATTTGATGCAAAATTAACTGAAGATGCCAAAAAGGCGGGCGGGGAAAAGTATGCAGATTTATGTAATCTGGCATATCGCCAAGCGATTGCCGCACATAAGGTGGTAGCCAATACGAATGGAGAACTGCTGTTTTTTTCTAAAGAAAATTTCTCCAATGGCTCTATCGGTACGGTAGACGTTACTTATCCATCTGCACCGATGTTTTTACTGTATAATACCGAATTGGCAAAAGGCTTGCTACGCTTTATTTTTGAATACTCAGAAAGTGGTAAATGGAAAAAACCTTTCCCTGCGCATGATGTAGGAACGTATCCACTGGCTAACGGACAAACATATGGCGAAGATATGCCGGTAGAAGAGGCAGGCAATATGCTTACATTAACTGCGGCAATTGCCGTTAGGGATGGGAAAGCTGATTTTGCAGAAAAACATTGGGAAACACTGACTATCTGGACTGATTTTCTTAAAAAGGAAGGCTTGGATCCGGCCAATCAGTTATGTACCGATGATTTCGCTGGTCATTTGGCTAGAAACGCCAATCTTTCTGTAAAGGCTATTATGGGGATAGCGGCCTACGCTAAGTTGGCGGAGATGCTGCATAAAGAGGATGTTGCTAAAGAGCATTTTGAATTAGCACGGAGCATGGCTAAGAAGTGGATGGAACTAGCCAATGACGGAGATCATTACGGGCTGGCATTTGGTCAGAAAAATACCTGGAGCCAAAAATATAACCTCATATGGGATAAATTATTGAAATTAAATATATTCCCGAAGGAGGTTGTGGAGAAGGAAATTGCTTATTATAAGACAAAACAAGAAACTTATGGGCTACCACTTGATAGCCGGAAAACCTATACCAAGTCCGATTGGATTTTGTGGACGGCCACATTGGGTAGCGATGCCGATTTTCCAACGTTCGTAGATCCTGTATGGAAATATGCTAATGAAACAACAGATCGTATTCCCTTGAGTGATTGGCATGAGACAACGGATGGTAAATCTGTAGGATTCAGGGCACGGTCAGTAGTAGGCGGATATTTTGTGAAGATGTTGCAAAAAGAAATGGAGTAAACTTTTTTGATTGGTCGATTATAGGTGAGAAGGCGGTATTGTCAGGAATTTCCTAGGCAATCCGCCTTTGTTTTTGGTTTTTCATTTGCTTGCAGCAACAAAGCTTTCCATTTTTGCGGCCAAAAATGGAGCAAAATTCGCTGCTGTACCTAGCTGCTACAACGGTAGTGCTTCCACCTGCATGCCGCAACTAGCTAAGGCAGCATTTCACCCGAAACGGAGAGCTATTGCGAGCAAGTAACCGTTTTGAATCACGGAGTAGTATAAAGTTGCTACAGATCAGCAAACGGGGCCCTGGAGCGTAGGATAGGGTGGCCTCATAGAATGAGCGTCGAAAAATGGTTTCGGTGGGTGAGGTTAGTTCTATGACAAGTGAAGCGGCTCCATGGAACAAGTCGGGGAAACCATTTTTAGCGATTCTGTGTAGCCTTGATTTTTGCTCAACTTTTGATCAAGCAAAAGTGATAATAAAACGATATTGAGACGATATATAGAAAGATTGAAACGTTACTTTTTTGCATTCTTTGTTGGATTTGCGTTCTTTGGAAAATGTGAGATCTGAGGGAATCATTTCATCTCACCTAAATGATCATCAATTAAAAAATTATGAACGCTTCTATAGTAAAGATATGTCTTCTTATTGCAATGGGTATAGGATTTATCAGTTGCACATCTCAAAGTGAAAAGAAAGCTGAAGATAGTGAAGAGGTGGTAACCCAGCGTGTCAAATGGACGGCAGAAGAGGCGAAAAAATGGTACGATGGTGAAGCTTGGCCAGTAGGTAGTAACTTTAGCCCAAGTACAGCTATTAACCAATTGGAGATGTGGCAAGCGGAAACTTTTGATACGGTCACGATCAATAGAGAATTAGGATGGGCCGCCGATTTAGGTTTTAATACCATGCGTGTTTATTTACATGACCTCCTCTATGAACAAGATAGTGTAGGGTTTTTAACGAGGATGGATGTTTTTTTAAAGATAGCCGAAAAGCATAAAATTAAACCGCTTTTTGTGTTTTTTGATTCCTGCTGGGATCCATTTCCCAAACTAGGAGAGCAACGCGCTCCTAAGCCTCACGTGCATAATTCCGGATGGGTGCAAAGCCCGGGTATAAATGCCTTACAGGATTCAACGCAATATCCTCGACTGGAGCGATATGTAAAGGGGGTTGTACGGCATTTCGCGCAAGATAATAGGATTCTCGGATGGGACGTATGGAATGAACCTAACAACCCGAACACAAGTTCATACGGAAAAGTGGAATTAAAAGACAAGGAGAAATATGTACTTCCCCTGCTTAAGAAGAGTTTCGAGTGGGCGAGGGAGGGCGCTCCCCTACAGCCTTTAACCTCAGGCCTGTGGGATGGAGGTGATTGGTCGGACGAAGCATCTTTAACGGCCATACAAAAAGTGCAGCTAGATGAATCTGATATTATATCATTCCATAATTATGAGGATCCGGCTTCATTTGAATCGCGTATTCAGCAACTACAAAAATACGGAAGACCGCTCCTTTGTACAGAATATATGGCGCGTCCAAACAAGAGTACATTTGAAGGGAGTTTGCCTATCGCAAAAAAATATAAAGTAGGAGCGTATAATTGGGGATTTGTAGATGGCAAAACGCAAACAATTTATGCTTGGGATAGTTGGAAAAAACAATACGCAGCGGAACCTGCCCTATGGTTTCATGATATCTTAAGAAAAGACGGTACTCCGTATAAACAAGAGGAAGTACAGTTAATAAAATCATTGACAGAGAAAAAATAAAACATACATATATTTTAAATTGATAGAAGCATGATCCGAAAGTTGTTGATTATATTGGTACTTATTGCACCGTTTCATTTAACGAAAGCACAAACGGGTAATTGGAAAGTTGTTGAAGGAAAAATCAGGTCTCCTTGGGCCGACAAGGTGGATGCCAATAAACCACTGCCTGAATATCCACGGCCTCAAATGAAGCGTAACAGCTGGCAAAACTTAAATGGCCTATGGCAATATGCCATTACAGCTAAAACTCAAAATGATTTGCCATCCAATTTCGACGGGCAGATTTTAGTGCCGTTTGCGGTTGAGTCTGCTTTATCGGGCGTAGGGAAAACAGTTGGGAAAGATCAAGTGCTTTGGTATAAAAATACAATTGACCTTGCAAAAACTATCGGTAAAGACAAAGTATTGTTGCATTTTGGAGCCGTAGATTGGCAGTGTGATGTATATATAAACGGTGCTAAGGTGGGAAGTCACGAGGGTGGTTTCGATCCTTTTTATTTCGATATTACCGACCATCTTAAAAAAGGTAAAAAACAAGAAATAGCCATCCGTGTATGGGATCCAACAGATGAAGGTCCACAACCGAGAGGTAAACAAGTTAAAAATCCAGAGGGCATTTGGTATACTCCGGTAACAGGTATTTGGCAAACCGTATGGTTGGAGAGCGTGCCTAAAACCTTTATTGCAGATACCAAACAAACACCCGATGTTGATCAACAACAGCTTAAATTTTCTGCCACAGTGGCAGGTAGCGAAGCGGGAGACCAATTAAAAATAGTAGCGCAAGATGGAGGGAAAGTTGTTAGTGAGAAAACTATTGAGGTGGGAACGGAAGCCAATCTTCCGGTAGCGAATGCTACGTTATGGTCGCCCACTAGTCCGCATTTATATGATCTCAAAATCTCGTTGATTAGAAAAGGGAAAGTAATAGATGAGGTGACAAGCTATTTTGCCATGCGGAAAATATCTATGGGTAAAGATAGCAAGGGGATCCAGCGTCTACTGTTAAATAATAAGTTTGTTTTCCAATACGGTCCGCTCGATCAAGGTTGGTGGCCCGATGGATTATACACTGCGCCAACGGATGAAGCACTTTTGTTCGATGTTATTAAAACAAAAGAGATGGGCTTTAACATGATCCGTAAACACATTAAGGTAGAGCCGGCACGGTGGTATCGTCATTGTGATAGCTTAGGGATGCTGGTTTGGCAAGATATGCCAAGTGGCGACTTAGGAGGGAATCGGTGGGATAACCGCGTTGGTCAAATTTCTGGATTTAATTTAGACAAGGAGCGTTCTGCCGAATCAGAAGCCTACCATAAAAAAGAATGGAAATCCATTATGGAGGCTTTGCATAATTATCCAAGTATCGTTGTTTGGGTGCCATTTAATGAAGCTTGGGGACAGTTTAAGACAAAAGAAATCACGGAGTGGACTATGCAAAAAGATCCTTCTCGTTTAGTAAATAGTGCAAGTGGAGGTAATTTCCTAAAGACTGGACATATTTTAGATATCCATAACTATCCTGATCCTTCAATGCCCGACCCTGAAATTTTTGGAGATAAGCAAGTGTTAGTATTAGGCGAGTTTGGCGGGCTAGGTTTGCCAGTGGAAGGACATACCTGGCAACAGAAGGATAACTGGGGCTATCAAAATTTTAAAAACAACGATGAATTATTGAAACGTTATACACGGTTAATGGATGATTTAAAGAAACTTATTCCTTTAGGCTTGTCGGCAGGAGTGTACACACAGACAACTGATGTGGAGATAGAAACGAACGGTATGATGACTTATGACAGGAAGGTTATTAAAATACCGGAAGCAACCTTAAATCAGTTACATCAATCGCTCTATCAAGCGACACAATAAATTGGTCTGCTTAGCCTAATAAAGCTGTCGATCTACGGGGTCGATAGCTTTATTAGCTTATTTATTTATGATTAAAAACATAAAACACAAGATATGAACCATATCAAAATTATAGGCTTGGCTGGGATGATATTCCTTGCTGGCTGCAATGGGAACAATAAGGAAAAAGAAAATAAAGACGATATAGCCGACACGACATTAACAACAGTAGACACGGCTAAGTTCGGCGAATCTATCGATGGAAAGACTGTAAAGCTGTATACGATCAAAAACAATGCTTTAACGGCTACGATTACCAACTATGGTGGAAGATTAGTGGGGCTTACGGTCCCTGATAAGGATGGCAAACCAACAGATGTTGTATTGGGCTTTCCAACAGCCGAGGCGTATAAGGCCTCTACCGAACCCTATTATGGGGCAACGATAGGACGTGTGGGAAATAGAATAGCCAAAGGCAAATTTACATTGGATGGTAAGGAATATGCCATTTTTACTAACAACAAGCAGAACACTTTACACGGTGGGAAGAAAGGTTTTCAAGATGTTGTGTGGGATGCTGAACAACCGAGTGATTCTTCATTGGTATTAACGTATCATTCACCTGATGGGGAAGAGAATTTCCCGGGTAATCTTGATGTTAAAGTTACTTTCACCGCAACGACGAATAATGGGATACGTTTTGACTATGAAGCGAAAACAGATAAGAGGACTCCGGTAAACTTAACGAACCATGCCTTCTTTAATCTTAATGGAGAAGGTAATGGTAGTATCAACAATCATATCTTACAGATAGAGGCTGAGAACTTTACACCAGTGGATAGCACACTTATTCCGCTAGGAGAAAATAAATCAGTGTTGGGTACCCCCTTTGATTTTACCAAAGCAGCGGCAATTGGTAGCCGCGTAGAAGAGAGCAATGAGCAGCTTACCTTTGGTGGCGGATATGACCATAATTTTGTGTTAAAGAAAGGTGCTCAATATGGCTTGGCGGCAACAGCAACTGGCGATAAAAGCGGCATCATCATGCGTATTTATACGGATCAGCCTGGTCTACAATTTTATGGAGGTAATTTCATGAAAGGTGAGAACACCTTAAAGAATGGCGTTAAAGATGATTATAGAACGGCTATTGCATTAGAAACGCAGCACTTTCCAGACGCAGTGAATCAACCCACTTTTCCTTCCATTATATTGGATCCAGGAAAGGTATATAAAACTACCTCCGAATACATCTTTTCCATTAAGAAATAATAGATATGAAGCATCGTCGGAACAAGCTTTTTGTGTCGTTAATACTTATGGGTTTCGGCATCTCCTGCAAAGCGGAGACGGTTCAACATAACAGCGAGTCTGATACAACAAGCAATACCTATGTGAACCCGGTGTTTGAGCCTGTTTTAGCCGATCCTTCTGTTATCAGGGATGCGAAAACAGGTTTTTTTTATGCATTTGGTACCGCTGATAACTGGGGAGACGGCCAAGGGCTGCGCTTAGTGCCGATGCTGAAATCTAAGAATCTTTCAAGTTGGAGCTATGTTAAAAATGCCTTAACAACAAAGCCCAAATGGAAAAAAGATGGAGGAATATGGGCTCCCGATGTGAATTTAGTGAACGGTAAATACTATATGTATTACGCTTTCTCAACTTGGGGAGATCCTAATCCAGGCATTGGTTTAGCAATAGCTGATTCGCTTAATGGAGATTTTGTTGACCATGGTAAGGTGTTTTTGAGTGCAGAAGTAAATGTGCCTAATTCGATAGATCCCTGTTTTTTTGAAGAAGACGGCCGGAAATATCTTTTCTGGGGTAGTTTTAGCGAGCTGCCTACGCAAGGAACCTACGCTATTGAACTAGCTACAGACGGAAGGTCTGTAGCAAATATCAATAAGAAAGTAAAAATAGCCGCGGGCGATTGGGAAGCTGTAATGATTCATAAAAGAGGTCAATATTATTATTTCTTCGGATCAAAAGGTTCTTGCTGCGAAGGCATAAATAGTACCTATCACGTATTGGTTGGGCGTTCAGAATATTTGTTAGGCCCCTACGTAGACAAGGAAGGGCGTCCTATCACAGAAAGGGATAGAGGTACTCTCTTAATTAAGGGAAACGATAAATTTGTAGGCACCGGACATAATGCAAGAATTATGACGGATGACGAAGGTTCAGATTGGTTTTTATATCATGGTTTTCGTGCCGACAAAGGAAACCTTTCGAATGGCACGGACAGGCGGATCTTGCTATTAGACAAATTGACATGGAAAGACGGTTGGCCAGAAATAAATAGTAAAGGTGCCTCCTTTGGAGAGCAGAAAGCACCAGTGTTTAATTAGTAGGCTTCATTTATTTCTTGTTGATGAATAGAAAGGAAGGGTTAATTTATTCAACTTCTTTTCTCTTTGAAAGAAAAGGGGCAAAAGTTCAAGGCTACACAGCCCTCGCTAAAAATGATTTCCCCACTTGTTCCGTGAAGTCGTTTCGCTACGCTTACTTGTCACAGAACGAACATCACACTCTGAAACCATTTTATTAACGCTCGTTCTGTGAGGCCGTCTCTTCCTACGCTCCAGAGCCTCTTCTGATAATACTTTCGTTAACTTACCCGCATAATCCCTCCGTTTTGCTTAAATATCGCCTAGGAAATTTGCGGTTTGCACGTTGATGCACGACCACTTGTAGCAAAGTTCCAAGCGATGAGTCTTTGCTCCACTTTCTGCGGAAGAAAGTGGAAGAAATTCTTTAAAAAATAGGATAATAAAAAAGGTTCTTTTATGATACGCAAGGAGCTATTGAGCCTTTATAGTCAAAAAAACTGCTTTTTTCGATGCTAACCTGAGATGATCTTCTTTCCCTTGTTGAATAAACTGTAATTTCACGAGAGCTGTTTTTCTAGGTGACACCGAATATTTAGAAGCGTGTGTATGGAAAACGTATTGGAGATTACCATTTCCGTCGGTGAATAAATCTCCGTGTCCCGTACCATTAAGGCCTAGGTGTGTTTTGCTAATAATTGGATTAGTCGAATTCTTCTTCCAGGGCCCCAAAGGATTATCGGCCGTAGCGTATCCGACCGCATAATCCGGATTTCTAAAATCGTTAGCCGAGTAAAGAAGATAGTAAAGGTTTTTATGTTTTATAACTGTAGGGCCCTCTGTGACAGGCCAATCCGCATTCGCGGTATTTTCCCATGGTTCAACTGCCTGTAAACAGGGAGTAATAGTTTCTTCTTTAATTTGTTGCAGGTTGGCACTTAGTTCTGCAACATACAAGCGGTTTCCTTCTTTTAATTTCACAAAATACAGATAAGCCTTGCCGTCGTCAAAGAAAACATAAGGGTCAATCTGTTTGGTATCGCCATTTAGTGGTCTTTTTTCGGCTTGCTTAAAAGGGCCTAACGGACTATTGCTTTCTGCTATCGCGATTTGTTCATTAGCAGTATAAATCATGAAGAATTTATCCTTGTGTTTAAAAATTTGTGGGGCCCAAAAACCACTTGTCCCAAAAGCATCCCTTTTGTGAAGGGCGTAGCCGTCTTTGATTCCTGCAGGAACGCGCCATGTTTTAAGATCCGAAGAAGTGTAAACGATGAAGCCGTCGGCGGCCCCTGTTCCATATAGATAATAGGTTCCCCTGTCAAAGAAGATAGTCGGGTCGGCCAAGGTAATAGTATCTGTCTTGTTATATTCAATTCTTTCTGCCACCATAGGCCAGCCATTTTTGTATACGATGGGTTTGATGAGAGCAACACGGCCATAAGCGTCAGGCTTTCCCGTTTTTTTATTGATGGGAATGGCGTGATAAGCAATATACGCTTGTCCGGTTTGATCTCGGAAAATGGAATTATGCCCGGGTGCGAGCCAAGCACTATCTTTTTCCAAAATTGCGCTACTATTTGATGGTCGATTAGCACCTAAACGCTCGAAAGGTCCCATAGGATGCTTTGCGCGAGCGACGAGGACTGCATAACTTGCGGTTGTACCGCAACAATTGTCGCCAGAATAATAAAGATAATAATATCCTTCATGGAAGTCAATCCACGCACCTTCGATTAAATTATCGTACTTCCGTTCCTGGCGAGGCTGTATAACTTCTTTGGATTGGGATCCTTCTTTGAAACCAGACCAATCATCTTTCATTTCCTGCACTTTGATTGCCTGGTGACCCGAGCCCCAATAGAGCAATTTCTTTTTGCTTTTAGGATCAATATACGCCATCGGATCTATGTTCACGAAGCCCTCACCGCATAACAAGGGCTTTCCCATATCTATAAATGGTCCCTCAGGTTTACTTGCGTAAGCGATTCCAAGACATTTTCCCTTACCAGATTCTCCGGAATAAAAAAGTACATATTTGTTAAGAGTACTATCGTACAAGACGTGCGGTGCCCAAAAATCATGATCTGCCCAGGTTGGCCTCTTCGGGAGCGCATCCCCAAGTACGGCCCAATCTTGTAAATTCTCGGAGACAGCTACCTGTATATGTGCTAATTTGCCGTGAACAGTACTATTAGTGGCGTAAGCATAGTATTTACCATTAAAAGGAACGATGGTTGGATCCGGGAAATCTTTATTGATGATGGGGTTCTTAATATATGATGGGGCCTGTGCTTGCAAATTTGCAGTTAACATGCATAGAAAAAGCAATGAAAGAAGTTGGCAGCGCATAGTCGACTATAATTGGTTCTTGAGTGCTCAAATTACGACAATTCATTGTATAGTGGTTCTTGATAATGTATCAATTTTTCTCTTCTTTTTCTCAAGAGAATAGACAGCTGGTATTTTAGTCCTACACTACGGGCAAACAAATTATCTATTAGACCTGAAAATAAATAAATATTATTCACAAATAAATCGGAGGTTATTCGCTTTTATCCGAATAATCTCCGAACAAGGTCCGAATAACCTCCAAATAAAGTCCTATTTATTTTGCTTGTTGGTTATTCGTTGATACCTCTTTTAGAGCCAGCAGAATGTATTGTCTTTTGCTCTTGTTTAAAAGAAATATTATGTTTGATGTATTCATTATGATAAAAAAGCTAATCTGTATAATCCTCTTTTGTTTTTTCATAAAACAAAGCCATTGCCAGCCTTATTATTTTAAACATTATCAGGTTGAAAATGGACTGTCAAATAATGCTGTGATTTGCAGTTTGCAGGATAGTAAAGGGTTCATGTGGTTTGGAACGAGAGACGGATTAAATCGCTTTGACGGCTATACATTCAAAGTATTTAGACACGACACAAACGACTCTTCGAGTATAGGACATAACTATATCCATAGCTTATTTGAAGACAAGGAAGGGAAAATTTGGGCAGGGACAGATTTCGGCATTTTTATTTACGATCCTATAACAGAGAGTTTTACACATTTTGAGCATGACCGGGATGCGGTGGTAGTGAATATCCAATCAGACCAACAAGGGAATATTTGGTATATAGCTAACTTTTCTTCTCTAATAAAATATAATCCTGAAAAGGGGCACTATAGGGAATTTAACAACTTACATGTAAGTTCTATTGATGCAATGGTGTTGAGTAAAACCGGAATATGGATAGGATCCGGTACAGGGGAGATAAAATTTTTAAATCCTGTATCGGGAGAGATCAGCTCTTATGATGTATTCAAAAAATCTCCTTTTCTCAGAACAAAGTCGATCATTTGTTTGACATGGGATGAGCAATTTGAGCGCCTCTGGATAGGCACTTCTAGGCAAGGAGCAAAAGTACTATATCCTAATGACGGCCGCTATGAAGACCTGGTTACATCGAGTGATGACGGTCAGCCGGTGTTTGTCCGCGATATCAAAAAGATTGGAAGCAAGCAATATTGGTTTGCTACTGAATCTGGTGTTTTCATTTATCTGGAGGAAAAAAAGAAAGTCTTGCAATTGAAAAAGCAGGATAATAATCCATGGACATTAAGTGATAATGCAAATTATACCTTATGTAAAGATCGAGAGGGTGGAATCTGGGTAGGCTCATGGTTTGGTGGTTTAAGCTATTACCATAGCCAGCATACTTTTTTTGAAAAATATTTTCCTTTAAATGGTGAGAATAGCCTGTCGGGGAGTGCTGTAAGAGAAATAGTAGAAGACAGTGTGGGGAATCTATGGATTGGTACTGAGAACGGTGGACTTAATAAATTTCCATACGATGGAAGGGAAATTGAACATTTTACAGCCTCAGGGAAGTCAGGAGATCTTTCCGGATCTAACATTCATGGACTTTTGGTAACTGGAGATACGTTATGGGTTGGTACCTTTCATCAAGGATTGAACCTAATGCGTATCTCTACGGGTAAAGTATTTAAGCAATATTACGCGGGTAACGGAGAGAATGGGCTGAAAAGCAATTTTATCTATACCATGCTCCGGCTAAAAAATGGAAAAGTACTGTTAGCAACAGATCATGGTATCTACCAGTATCTATCCGATAAAAAAACATTTGAACTAGTAGATGGTTTTCCAGAATACATTTTTTATACAAGCTTGCATGAAGATAGTAACGGCACAATATGGGCAGGGACTTGGCGGGATGGTTTGTACTTTTATAATCCCCAAAAAAATAAAAAGGGTTTGTATACCTATGTAAAAGGAGATAATACAAGCTTATCAAGTAACCGCATTACCAATATAAAAGAAAGCCATAATAAAGAACTGTGGGTCGCCACTGAAGAAGGTTTGTGTAAACTTGATAAGGAAAAGAATAATTTTACGAGATACAATTTTCAACATTCTTCGGAAGGCATTTTAGTGTGCGCACTGTTAGAAGATCAACATAATAATTTGTGGGTCAGTACTTCTAGGAGTTTAATCCGATTTAATCCAAGCTCTGGATTAACAAGATCTTTCAGTATCGCAAATGGATTATTAAGTAATCAATTTAATTATAATGCAGCCTATAAAGCTAAAGACGGAATGCTCTATTTTGGTAGCGTAAAGGGCTTAATACGATTCAATCCAGACAGGCTACAGGAAAAAACCTCTGTGTCGCCAATCTATATAACAGGTTTTCAGGTTTATGACCGAGATCTTGAAATAAACGGAAAAGGATCGCCTTTGAAAAAATCTATTACCGTTACGGATACAATTATATTAAAGTATAACCAATCTTCTTTTAGTATTGATTTCGCTGCCCTGAGTTATATTTCGCCGAATATGACGGAATATACATATAAGATGGAAGGATTAAACGCTAACTGGACTTATCTGCAAACAAATAGAAAGGCCTACTTCACGGAGCTTTCTCCAGGAAATTACATTTTTAAAGTGAGTGCCGTTAATAGTGAAGGAAGAAGGATAGGAAAGGAGGCC
>DATMSZ010000273.1:0-10348 GCA_035565175.1 Pseudosphingobacterium sp. | reverse complement strand
ACTCACAGATGACTATTTAAAACCCACAAAAGCGGATTCTTTTTTGTTTAGAAAACACCAGGAAGCTCCCGCTATTTTTAAATACAATGAAAAATATTATTTGATTACGAGTGGCTGTACTGGTTGGGCACCTAATCAGGCAAGTATACATGAGGCTACTAATATAATGGGTCCATGGAAATTTATGGGCGACCCAATGAAAGGACCAAACGCCTTATTAACTTTCGGCGGGCAATCCACTTTTGTCTTACCGATACAGGGCAAAAAAGACGCATTTATCTTTATGGCAGATATATGGAAACCAAAAAATCTTCAAGATAGCCGCTATATATGGTTGCCTATAAAGCTAACATCCGAAAAGCCAATGATAGAATGGAAGGATAATTGGAGCTTAAATTATTTTAACTAAATATATAATGACCAGCAAGAGATACCTAGGTGCCAATTTTTTAACCTGTTTAATGATACCGTGTAGTATGCTTTTATTGGGTAGCTTCTTTACGCGTGCCATTGCACAAGGAAAGGAAAAAATCAGTATAACACCTGTAGGCCTGGGCTGGGCAAAGAATTCAGTAAATACAGTAATATTTAGGAAAAATTCTATTGTGAGTATAAACGGTACGCAATATATCGCTTACTATGATGAAGGAGGTAGAGTTGTTGTCGGTAAGAGAGCATTAGGAGAGCAAAAATGGCAGCTAGTTGTTACCCCATATACCGGAAATGTAGCGGATGCCCATAATGCTATTAGCATTATGGTAGATGGGGTAGGATACTTGCACCTTTCTTGGGACCATCACAATGGTACATTAAATTATTGCAGAAGTAAGCATCCGAATTCGCTAGAAATGGGCGAGAAGATGGCTATGACAGGTAAGCAAGAAACGCGTGTTACTTATCCTGAATTTTATAGAATGCCAAATGGTAACCTTTTATTTTTTTATAGGAACGGTGAGTCAGGAAAAGGCAATCTTATTATAAATCAATATGACCTCGCTAATCAACGATGGCGTACTTTACATGACAATTTAATTGATGGAGAGGGAGGAAGAAATGCTTATGTTCAGGCCTGTGTAGATAAATCAGGAATTATTCATCTTTCATGGGTATGGCGAGAATCTGCGGATGTTGCATCTAATCATGATATGTGTTATGCCCGTTCGAGAGACGGAGGTGTTACATGGGAGCAAAGCAATGGTAAGCCTTATGCCTTACCGATCACAGCGGGCACTGCTGAGTATGCCGCTCGTATTCCTCAAAACAGTGGGTTAATCAATCAAACATCAATGACCACCGACGAACGTGGTAGTCCAATAATTGCCACGTATTGGAAGGATAAGGAAACAAATGTTACGCAGTATCACCTGTTATCATTGCAACAAGGGCATTGGATAACGAAATCATTATCGTTTCGAAAGAGAGATTTTTCTCTGGGTGGAGTCGGTACAAAACGTATACCCATATCAAGACCGCAGGTATTAGCCCTAGGAAGCGGAAAGAAACAGCGGTTCTATTTAATTTTTAGAGATGAAGAAAGAGCAAATTATGTTTCGTTAGCTGTTATGTCTGCACAGAACGAGATAGAAGTGATAGACATATACAAAAAGGATGTAGGGGCTTGGGAGCCCAGCTTTGACACGACATTATGGGATGAAAAAAAAATACTTCATCTTTATGTTCAACATGTTGAGCAGGCTGATGGTGAGGGAAAAACCGATTTTCCGCCGCAAATGGTTAATGTGTTGGAATGGAAACCCTAATGATACCACAGCCGTATAACCTATGGATTAAAAACCATTTAACGGCTCTCGAAGGTCATTAAAAAACAAATACAAACGAAAGAATTAGTTACGCATGAAATATTTAAGAAGACTTGGATGGCTATTGATAGGAGGTATCACAACCTCCACTTATGCGCAAACACAACCTACTTTAGGAAATATTTATGGGAGAAATACTACTAGTTTAAACGGCAACTGGGAGTATATAGTTGATCCATATGAAACGGGTTTCTATAACTACCGATGGCAGGAACGGGCTGAAGATGATAAGGAAGCATACTGGGCGGATGATAGACAACAGGGTAAGCTAGACTTAAAAGAATTCGGCTATACTGCTAAAAATAGTCTGCGCGTTCCGGGCGACTGGAATTCACAGGAGGCAAAATTCTTATTTTATGAAGGTACTGTTTGGTATGCCAAACGTTTTAATTATCCGAAACTGGCCATGGGTAACAGGCTATTTTTATATTTTGGAGCAGTAAACTACGAGGCCCATGTGTATCTTAATGGAAAAAAATTGGGTAGCCATAAAGGTGGATTTAGTCCTTTTAATTTTGAAGTGCCTGCTAATTTACTCAAGACTACCGACAATTTTTTAGTGGTCAAAGTAGACAATAAAAGAAAAAAGGATGAGATTCCAACATTAAATACCGATTGGTGGAATTATGGTGGAATAACAAGAGATGTGTTACTCGCAGAAGTTCCGGAAAATTATATTCAGAACTATAGCTTGCATTTAAGAAAGAATACAGGAAATCAGTTAACAGGCTGGATTAAATTGGCTAGGAGCCAACAGCATGGGAGTGTAACAGTCAGTATACCTGAACTCAAAATAAAGAAGGAATTTCCAATAAAAGGCGATAGCGTGCCGGTTGAAATAAAAGCAGCTAAGTTAAAGCTGTGGGATACCAGCGATCCGAAATTATATGAAGTGATAATAACGGCAGGACATGATGAACTGACGGAGAAAATAGGTTTTCGAGATATTCAGGTTGATCAGGGAAAAATACGCTTAAACGGTAAAGAATTATTCCTGCGCGGAATATGCGTACATGAAGAGATTCCAACAGAAATTAGACGAGCCTATAATAAGGCAGACGCTATACAATTATTAACACAAGCAAGATCGCTTAACGCTAATATGGTTCGTTTGGCGCATTACCCACATAATGAATACATGGTGAAAGTGGCTGATTCATTAGGCGTTTTAGTTTGGTCGGAGATTCCGGTGTATTGGACAGTTGATTTTGAGAATGCGGAGGTTTTGGCAAAGGCTAAAGGGCAACTAAAAGATATGATCGAACGAGATAGAAACCGTGCAAGTGTTGTTATTTGGTCGGTAGGCAACGAAACACCTGTGCACACTGCAAGGACCCGTTTTATGAGTAGCCTTGTAAAAGAGGCCAAGCAGCTTGACGCCACCCGAATTGTTTCCGCGGCCTTAGAGAAGCACGAAAGAGATGGCGTGCAAATAGTGGATGATCCGCTTGGTGAATATACCGATATTGTTTCCGTAAATGAATATATCGGATGGTATGGTAGTACTCCTAATGCAGCGAAGGATGCCAAGTGGGAAATTAAATATGATAAACCATTATTTTTTAGCGAAACGGGAGCGGAAGCCTTAGGTGCTTACCATGCGGATAGCCTTACCCGATTCAGTGAGGAGTTTCAGAAATGGTATTATGTGGAACAAGTAGAAATGATGAAACGTATGCCCGCTAATTATGTAGGGATGTCGCCATGGATTTTAAATGACTTTCGTTCTCCCCGGAGAAATAACCCCCTATATCAAGAGGGCTGGAATAATAAAGGTTTATTTGATCAAAAAGGAAATAAGAAAAGTGCATTTTTTGTGCTTAAAAAATATTATGATGAACTGGAAGAAAAATATAAATAACAAGATGTTCTTAAATAAGTGGTACTTGGCATTGATTCTTTTATTTGTGGTACAAGCAGGCTTCAGTCAAGAGAAGCAAGAAATTTATGCTTTTTCATATTTTAAAGGGAATGGAGAAGATGGTCTTCATCTAGCCTACAGTGAGGACGGATACCATTGGACTGCCCTAAAGGATGATCAATCCTTTTTGAAGCCGGAACTTAGTAAAGATAAATTAATGCGCGATCCTTGCATCATTCGTGGTGGCGATGGAAAGTTTCATATGGTATGGACAGTGAGTTGGACTGATAAAGGAATCGGCTATGCTTCATCTGATGATTTAATTCACTGGTCTGAACAGCAGTATATACCCGTAATGGCACATGAAGAAGGGGCAAGAAATTGCTGGGCTCCCGAGGTAACCTATGATGCCTCCACAAAAAACTATATGATCTACTGGGCAACAACTATTAAAGGAAAGTTTCCAGAAACGCAAGTGAAAGGTGATGATGCCTACAATCATCGTATGTATTATGTGACCACAAAGGATTTTAAGCGTTTTAGTAAAACGAAATTACTCTATGAGCCGGGGTTCAATGTAATCGATGCAAGCATTGTTAAAGAAGGTAAGCAGTGGCTTATGTTTTTAAAAGATGAAACAAAAGAACCTGCACAAAAGAATTTGAAAATAGCGTATGCCAAAAGATTAGAGGGGCCGTATACTGCAGCAAGTGAGCCTATTACAGGTAAATTTTGGGCAGAAGGACCAACTGCTACGAAGATTGGGGCTGACTGGGTTGTGTATTTCGATAAATACACCGAACACCAATATGGGGCTATTAAGTCGTCTGATCTGAAGCAATGGAAGGACATATCTGATCAACTTAAGTTGCCCGAAGGAATTCGTCATGGTTCAATTTTTAAGATTTCCAAACAGCAACTAACCCAACTGTTGGCTCAAGGTGCGCCGAGAGCTGCTTTACCAGACGTATATGCGGATCCACATATTGCCTATTTTGACCGTAAATTCTATATCTATCCAACTACAGATGGAAGCGAAGGTTGGCAGTCTGATCAATTCTCCTGCTGGTCATCTACTGATCTGAAAAAATGGAAAAACGAGGGAACAATACTTGATCTGAAAAAAGATCTTTCATGGGCCAATGCAAGAGCTTGGGCTCCAGCCATCGCTCATAAGGGAGGTAAATATTTTTACTACTTTTCAGCCGATGTGAATATTGGAGTGGCCGTTTCTGATAAACCAACCGGTCCTTTTAAGGATCCTTTGGGCAAACCTTTGGTAGCTAAAGGAGATTATCCCGGCCAGATGATAGACCCCATGGTGCTAGTTGACGATGACGGTAGTGCTTACCTCTATTGGGGGCAGGGCAATTGCTATGTGGTTAAGCTAAACGATGATATGGTGTCTTTTGATCCAAAGAACGTAAAACAGTTTAAGCCGGAAGGTTATAATGAAGGCCCCTTCGCCTTTAAACGGGGCGGTAAATATTATTTAATGTGGTCTGAATATGATACGCGCGACCCTCGTTATTCAGTAGCTTATGCCATAAGTGATTCTCCACTAGGTCCTTTTGTGAAAGCAGAACAAAATCCTATCTTAAAAGGAAAAGGCATAGTGAAAGGTGCTGGTCACCACTCTGTGGCACATATTCCCGAAACAGACCAATGGGTTATAGCCTACCATCGCTTTAAAATTCCGGGCGGAAATGGATATAACAGAGAAACCTGTATTTCTCCTATGTCTTTTGACGCTGCAGGCAATATTGTCGAAGTAGACGTTTATGAAGAGGGAATAAAATAGAAGTTCGCTTTTTATCGTTTTACCTAGTCTAAAGTCCGACTGAGCTCACAGGCGGCTAAAAGGAAAGCGCCTACACCAAAATTGGCTTCTGAATCAGCGTTGACGACTTGTCCGGGTATGGCTTTTTCGCCTATTGGTTGTACGTAGCCTACTTTTCCGCTGGGTTGTAAAGCAATGTTGCTTAAATAATGCCAACCCTTTAAGGCAACAGGTAGGTAGGTGTCACGATCTAATAAGCCATTATTTATCCCCCATAGAAAGCCATAGGTAAAAAAGGCTGTTCCGCTGCTTTCATAACCGGGAGCTTGTTGCGGATCAAGCATACTTCTTGTCCAGTAACCTTCTTTTTGCTGGGTTGATGCAATGGAAGCGGCCAGTTCTTTAAATACCTGTTCATACTCTTTGCGATGTGCATTTTCTTTAGGAAGGTCAGTTAACACCTTGGCTAGACCTGCAAAAACCCATCCATCACCACGGGCCCAAAAATCTTTCTTTCCATTATTGGTTTTATGCTGTGGGAAAATGTATTTGGCATCGCGATAAAAGAGTTTCACCTCTTTGTCATACATTAAATCTTTAGCGAAGCTAAAATATTCATGAAGTTTATCTAAATACAGTTCTTTGTGTGTAATACTATATAATTTGGTCATCACAGGCATTACCATATATAAGCCATCTACCCACCACCAATAATCGTTTTTGTCAGTGCTCATCTGATATTGCATAACTTCTTCCGCCCTTGCTATCTTTTTCCTGTCAGGTTGTAGCTTATATAAATCAATGTATGTTTGAAAACAGATTTGCCAATCACCAAAGAGCACGTAATCATCGGTTTCTCCATAAGTATACTTCCAATTGGTGTTATCGTCAGATTTCGCTCCTTTCCATTCGTTTTTTATGGCCCAATCTTCTGAGTATTTCCGATAGTTGTTGTCATGTGTAATGTTATATGCCTCCATGTTCCCGGTATGGTAGGCCGCATTGTCCCAGAAAGCTTTTCCTTGATCGGGATGATTGGTCTGCCAGTAACGGTTTGCCAAGTGGATAACACTAAGGATATCTTTCTTCTTCAGTTTCCTTAATTCTCTTCTATAGTCGTCTTGAGCAAATAAATTACAGGTTAGAAATAAAAACGAGCCAACTAAAAGTATACGAGCAGAAATAAACATGAACTTATTGTTTTTGATTTTTGTTGTTAGTTTGACATTTACTGTTGTCTTCCAAACATAAACAAAAAAAATGAAGGCTCAAATGCTTACAAAAACATATATATAAGAAGTTTACGGGAGTCAAAGCAGCAGCTTTTTAGACAGATTCTTGTGCAAAACCACTATAATCTTGTTGGTTAAGTGATCGAATATAATACATAAAAAAGAGTCTAATTCATATTGTTGATTTGTCTTGCTATTCTCATAAAAAAATAGTAACTTTAATATTACAATAAGCTAACTTTATATAAACACTTAAAACTGAATGCTATGCTCTCACATCATGTTACGCACAAGGGTGAAAAGCGTCACCCGCTTTGGTTAGAAATCACCAGGATTGTACTATCCATTGTCATTCTTTGGAAAGGATTGGAATTTGTTGCCAATATTCACAAATTCACAGATCTAATGATGAACAGTAGTATCCCTGTGGCTATTATGATTAGTGTTTTGGTACACTTAATTATTGTAGCTCATATACTGGGCGCTATTGCGCTATTTACCGGCACTTATGTGCGCCTAGCTTGCATTTTACAGATGCCCGTTATTATTATGGCCTTAGTTTTTAGAAATTTGGCAGATAATATACTGAATCCGTATGCTGCCGTTTGGGTAAGTGTGGCTATTTTGTGTGCATTAGTGCTCGTCGTGTTGCGCGATAAGCATGACACGATGGATAAAGAACAAGATAAACATTGAATTCTTGTTTGATCTAGCATTTTTTTGAACCTTGGGTGTTATCTTTGAGGGATAGAACTCTCATGGTTAAAAAGATTGTGATATTTTTGTTCCTCGCATGGTGCAGTAACGCTTTATATGCACAGAACAGGACTGAATTCAACACATTTATTAATGCGCAACATATTTGGGTAGATTCAGTTTTTAATAAACTGGATCTACGTGAAAAGATCGGTCAACTTTTCATGGTTCGAGCGCATACAAATCTTGGAAAGCGCTATATTGATTCTGTGGCAAATGTGATAAAGGAAGATAAACTCGGAGGAGTAGTATTCTTTCAGGGCGGTCCTGTCAATCATGCAGCAGTAATCAACTATTATCAAAAAGTGTCAAAAGTTCCACTTTTAATGGCACTTGATGGAGAATGGGGACTTGGGATGCGGTTGGCAGACTCGGCTATATCTTATCCTTATCAAATGACCTTGGGAGCAATCCAGGATAATAGCCTGCTCTATAAAATGGGACGAGAAATCGGTAAAGACTTTAAACGTATAGGCCTTAATATAAACTTTGCTCCGGTCGTCGATATAAATAATAATCCAAGAAATCCAGTTATCAACTTCAGGTCCTTTGGGGAGAATAAAGAAAATGTAGCAAGCAAAGGAAGTGCCTATATGAAAGGAATGTTAGATGAACGGCTCCTAATAACCTTAAAGCACTTTCCTGGACATGGTGACACCGATGTGGATTCACATAAAGATTTACCTACGCTTAATTTCACACGTGGCCGACTTGATTCACTCGAGCTATTCCCCTTTAGAAAACTAATTAATGAAGGAGCTCCGGGCGTGATGGTTGCTCATATGAATATCCCATCGCTCGATAAAACACCCCATTTGCCTTCTTCTTTATCTCCCAATGTGGTTAACGACTTATTAAAACGGCAATTAGGGTTTCAAGGATTGATCTTCACCGATGCAATGGATATGAATGGTGTTGTTAAATACTTTAAAGGCGGTGAGGCTGATGTACGGGCAGTTATTGCGGGTAATGATGTGTTAGAATTATCGCAAAATAGTAAACGGGCGATCGATATGGTTGAAAAAGCAATAGCCAGTAGAAGAATATCTCGTCAGGAAATAGATAAGCGGGTGAAGAAAATTTTAGCAACTAAACTTTGGCTGGCATTAGATAAGTACAAGCCTGTAGATTTGCGAGGCGTATATAAAGAAGTTAATCGAAATGCTTCTATTGTACTAAAACAACAAATGGCAAATGCCGCAATTACACTACTGAAAGGTGATAGCCTTGTGAATGCCCTGGCTTATAATAAAAGAACGGCTATCATAAGTATTGGGGCTTCAGAGATAACGACCTTTCAGCAAAAGCTTAGTGAACGTTTTGACAATGCACTTAACTTTGTTGTTGCCCCTAATGCAACACCTAATGATATTGCAAAAGTTTCGGTCGAATTAATACGTTATGATCAAGTTATTGTAGGGATACATGACAATCGTAAAAGCCCACAAAGTAAGATAAATTATAGCGGAACCGTAAGGTTGTTTATGAATGAGCTCGCTAGTATGAAGAGTGTCTTTTGTGTGTTCGCAAATCCTTATACATTAGCAGGACTTCCAGGTATCGAACAATGTAAGAGCATTATCATGGCCTATCAAAATAGTGCCGATTTGCAGCGGGCTGCAGCTGGAACTATTTTAAAGGAATTTAAACCTACAGGGAGATTGCCTGTTACGATTAATGCATTTTTCAAATACGGAGACGGGATATAAAATGATAAGCATGTTTGTGCTTGTTTATTGTTTATAAATGCAAAAACACTTACGTCACATAAGTGTAAGCGCACATTAACGTGTAAAATTCCTCTAAACGGATAAATCCATAAGAATCAAGCGTTGTTTAAGGTTGCATAAACCAGCAATTTTGTCTAAGTTTGATTTTTACCTAATAAGTATGTTTAAAAAATCCTTTTTCATCGGGTTGATAGCCTTATTGGCCTTTCAGCTAGTTACTGCTCAAACACAAACGTCTTTTGTAGATTTTATTAACCAGGAACATCATTGGGTTGACTCTGTTTTTAGAAAATTAAATAAAAGACAGCGCATAGCTCAGTTATTTATGGTTCGAGCACACACTAATCTTGGTCAAAAGTATATTGATTCGGTTGCAAAAGTGATTAGAAAAGAAAAGCTGGGTGGAGTAGTGCTCTTTCAGGGCGGACCAATAAGACATGCCTATATGATCAATAAATACCAAGAGCGCTCAAAAGTGCCTTTATTTATGGCACTGGATGGTGAGTGGGGCTTAGGTATGCGTTTAGTCGACTCTACTATTTCTTTTCCTTATCAAATGGCACTCGGTGCAGTTCAAAATGAGCAGCTTATCTATCAAATGGGACAAGAAGTTGCAAAAAACTTTAAAAGGATAGGCTTAAACATCAATTTCGCACCGGTAGTAGATGTTAATAATAACCCTAATAATCCCGTTATTAATTTCAGATCTTTTGGAGAGAACAAAGAAAATGTAAGCCGAAAGGCTTCGGCTTATATGAGAGGGATGATGGACGAAGGAATCATTACTTCATTAAAGCATTTTCCAGGACATGGAGATACGGATGTAGACTCCCATTATGATTTACCAAAATTAAACTTTACTGCCGCACGCCTCGATTCTTTAGAATTGTATCCTTTTAAGGAGTTGGTCAAACAAGGAGCTGCTGGAGTGATGGTTGCACATATGAATATTCCTGCCTTAGATACAACGGCCAATCTGCCCTCGTCTTTATCACCTAACATTATTACGGGCATACTAAAAGAGCGTCTCAACTTTAAAGGCTTGGTTTTTACAGATGCAATGGACATGAAGGGTGTGGTAAAATATTTTCAGGATGGAGAAGCCGATGTCCGAGCAATAATCGCTGGAAACGATGTTTTAGAACTCTCTGAAAATAGTAAAAGAGCAA
>DATMSZ010000272.1:0-11992 GCA_035565175.1 Pseudosphingobacterium sp. | reverse complement strand
ACTAAACTTTTTAGTGGGGAGGTTACGAAGGGGCTTGTATTGTCTTATTTGAAATATTTAAGAAATTATTTCTTTTACGCTTTCAACAAAGTTGTCGATTTCTTCTATCGTATTATAATAATGAGGAGAGGCTCTTAAAGCCCATTCAACTTGCTTTTCATCAAAATCGATGACCGCGAAATTTCTATAACTTGGTACAATATTTATCTTTCGTTTTAAAAGTTCGTCTACTATGAATGTGGGCTGCGAATCCTTAACGGTAAAGGTTATCAATCCTCCCAGCTCCGGTCCTCTGTCTAATACGCTTACTTTTGCTACAGATGATAACTGTTTTCTTAAATAATCGGATAAGAGTTTTACCTGTTCCCATATGTTATCTTCACCTATTTTTCTGCAATACTCGATAGCAATACCGCAGGGCTCACCATTACCTGCGTAGTTGATGTTATTTTGGAAGACGGAAATTCGAAGGCCTTGGAGAAATTCAAAATAAGCATGCGTAAATGTGATGAAGTGGCACATTGTTATTTTGTTACCGGTACTTACGATTTTGTGTTGATTGTTAATGCCCGAGACATGTCTCACTATGAAGAATTTTCGAAGAAGTACTTAATGGATAACCCTAATGTAAAGCATTTTTATACACACGTAGTAATGGATAGGGTAAAGGTGGGTTACAGTGTTTCGATATGAAAATATCTCCATAATAATAGAATTCAGGTTAATAAATTCCGCAAGTCATTTTCTTCAAGTACAAGTCGTTGAGGCTCCTTGCCATCTATGCTTTTCCATTCAACAAGCCTTATCGTATGTGCATCTAGCTCAATCCCTGTGATATCGCCATCACTGTAACAACAGCAACCTGTATTAAAATATGTTTCTTTTGAATTTGCCAAACGGGGGGAGGCCTCTCCGCTTACTTTACCTGCTTGTAGCGAGGCTTCCAATTTTTTTACCTGTTCTATGTCTCCACGTGCTCGGGCAATGTCTAGCCGTTTATAAGTGCGTTCTAGATGGGTCAACGAATTAAAAACAGGTTGATGGGTATGCCCCGTAATTAAAACGAGGTGTTTTTGCAGGGCTGTCCATTCATACATAATCATATTATGCACTGATTTTAATTGCTGATCGTTTGCTGGTGTATTGGGATTGATACGCAGATAAGATTGCAGTGGCCCCCAAATAGTGGATACAAACCATTTACTAAACCAATTTCCATCACTTTGAAGATCACCTTGATGGCCATGGGTTAAAAAAAAGGAGAGCGGCTTATCATCAATTTCGATGCGTAACAATATACCTGAATATATCGGTATCTTTTTACCATATACTTTTTCTAGTACTAAAAAGGCAAGCGGATCATTATCCCAATATAGATCATGATTCCCCCAAACTTTTATAAATGCATTTCTGTCTACAAAAAGCTTCTCTTTTTCAAAACTTGGCTTATGATGCTTTATAACTGAAAAGATGTTATTTTTCCATAATTCTTCGCTATCACCTAAACTGCAATAAGTAAATTGTTTATCATTGTAGTAGGTAAGCGCTGCTAGATAATTTTTCTCTGCTAAAAGAAAGTCATCCCTATAGTCTTTTGCTCCTTTATGTTGATCGGAGAAGATAATGAATTTATCAGTTTCGCGAAAATCTAAAAGTAAACCCTTTTTTGTTTTGTTTTGTTGAATGTTATTTAATAAGGATGACAAGGCATCATGTACTCTTAACTTGTCTGGCTTCGAAGCATATTTATCAGCAAAACGAATGAGGGGTTGTGTGAGCAATCTTTGTAGTAGTTTCCGCATATTCCGTTAACATTCCTGTAAAAATAATGTTTATCAAGTATTGCTAAGATGCAGGTCTAAAAACTTTAATTGCATCTTCATTACATTCAATAAATGGACCATTTAGCAGGTCAATGCAATAAGGAATGGCTGGAAAAATGGCCTCTAGGCAGGTTTTAATGGATGCTGGTTTTCCTGGAAGATTAACAATTAAGCCCTCATTTCTAATGCCCGCCGTTTGTCTTGATAAAATGGCAGTCGCTACTTTTTCGAGACTTACTTTACGCATAAGCTCGCCAAAACCAGGTAGCATTTTGTTGCAGACATGCTCCGTTGCTTCCGGTGTAACATCCCGTAAGCTAGGTCCTGTTCCGCCAGTAGTAACAACTAAACAACATTTTTCTTCATCAATTAAATGAATCAGGTTTTTTTCAATTAAGCTTTGTTCATCGGGGATAACCCTATATACTTCCATCCATTCAGATCGTATAAATTTGCGTAGTGTTAATATGATTTGCTTTCCGGAAACGTCATCATAGATGCCAGCACTTGCACGATCGGAAATGGTCAGAATACCTATTTTAAGGGGTTTCTTCATTGTTTTGTGTTTTTTACGAAGGAAAGATACTGCATTCCAACGATATATAATAGCGGTTACAAGGTTTCGGAGACAATAAGGAGCAAACGCTTTTAGGAAGCTTACCCGATCAGCCGATTGTTAATGTGATGCCAAACACAGTAGGGCCAATTTCTTTGCAACTGCTTGCGAAGCTAGGTTACTGCTCAAATATGAGCTCTTTAGCTTAACAAATTAGAAATATACTGTAAGGCCAATCCGCATATATATGCACCATAAGTTCCGACTGCGTAACCTAAGACAGCCATTAGAACGCCGACAGGCGCTAAATATTTGCTAAATGCTGCAGCAACAATGGGTGCTGAAGCAGCGCCTCCTATGTTTGCTTGGCTTCCCACCGCTACAAAAAAGAAAGGTGCTCGAATGAGCCGAGCAATAACGAGCATGATGGTGATATGGATTAAAATCCAAATAATGCCTACCAAGAAAAACTTGGGATTATCAAAAAGTGCCTTTAGATTCATACTCATACCAATGGTTGCTATTAAAATATAAAGAAACAGCGAACCAATATTAGAAGCCCCATAATTTTCTAATTTTCTAACTTTTGTAAAGGATAGTAGCATGCCAATGGTAGTAACTAATATTACCAGCCAAAAGAAACTACTAGTTAATGAATACCGTGCACTGGAAGGATAATTCAGTTCAAACCAAGGAGCGATTATGTCAGCGCATATGTGAGATATCGCTGTTGCCCCAAATGCAATACCTAACAAAATCATCCAATGACGAATACCTGTATCTGTTACTTTTTCTTCCAAATGCATCATTTCTACCCGTTCTTCTAACTGACTGATGGCACTGTTGTCCGCACGTAACCACTTGTTTATTTTGTTTTTATGTTCGGCTCCATAAAGCAACAAACCCATCCATATATATGAAATCAAAACATCAACGGCTATCATTTGGGCAAAAAGTGTTTTACTGGCTCCAAATACTTCTAACATGGCTGCCTGATTGGCACCACCTCCAATCCAGCTTCCAGCAATAGTGGCCAAACCGCGCCAGGTTTCTTCCTTACCGAAATGCAGAATGTCAGGAAAGATGGAGCCAGCAATAATTAAAGCGATGGGTCCGCCTAACATGACGCCGAAAGTTCCCGCAAAAAACATCACAATCGACTTGCCTCCCAGTTTGCGGAGTCCTTTTATGTCTATCCCAATAGTAAGTAACACTAAGCTGGCTGGTAAAAGATAGCGAGATATAATGCTATATAATGACGATTTTTCGCCAGATATCAGATTAAAAGTATTTAATAAGGCTGGAACAAAATAACATAAGAGCACAGAAGGTATAATTTTATAAAAGCGATTCCAAAAACCGCTTTTTAAACCTGAGGTATAAAAAACGAGGGCCAAGATAGTCATTAGGATGCCAAAGACAACAGCATCGTTAGTGATTATTGGGTTGTTGATTTGTTCCATGAAATCTTAGGGAGCTAATAATTTTTAATTGTTTTCTGTTGATAAGGGTTCAATGCTATTCCAGCTAACATTTTTTAATCCAATGCCGGGTGTGTTATCCATTTCGATGCCCCCATTTATACATGGGAAGGCAATATAAGGATCATTGCTGACCCCCAAATTTCCGTCGAGATCGATAAACTCAGCGAGACTTCCCAAGTGGGAGGCAGCGGCAATGGCACAGGAAGTTTCAGACATGCAACCAATCATCGTTCGCAGTCCTTTGTTTTTGGCAGCTATTAACATATTGTACCCTTCTTTGATGCCGGTTGATTTCATCAGCTTTACATTAATACCATGATAAAATGAGGGTGCGTCATCCACATCTGCTAAGCGTTGTATACCCTCATCTCCGATGATGGGTAAGGCGCTACGGGTTTTAAGCCACTGCATGCCCTCATAATCATGTTTGGGCATAGGTTGTTCTATTAGTATACAGTTTTGTCTGGCTAGCCAATCGATAAATTGAGCCGCTTTTTCCGTGTCAGTCCACCCTTGATTGGCATCTATGTATAAAGGTTTATCTGTAACATGACGGATGGCTTCGATGATATCGCGATCGTGATCCGTTCCTAACTTAATCTTTAAGTATCGGAAATCTTCTGCTTCCGAAACTCTAGCAGCCATTACTTTGGGGCTCTCTATACTGATGGTTTTAGCAGTATAGAGAACAGTTGGCGTCAATCCGTAAAGTTCGTGAACTGCCTTTCTTGTTACTTTTCCCCAAAGATCGTGTAAAGCAATATCAATTGCCGCCTTAATGGCGGGGTTGCCGGGGGCAACGGTATCGATATAACTTAAAATGGGTGCCAACGGAAAGGGTTCTTCAAATAGGTCAAGGTTTACTTCATTTAAAAAGGTGATGGCAGTTTGCAGGTCTTCCCCATAACGCGGGGGCATGGCAGCTTCTCCAAATCCATCGTAATGTTGGTAAGAGAGTTTTACCAACATGATAGGAGTTCCCGTTCGTATATTATCTGCGATACGAAAGGGGTAATTCATTTTCAAAAAGTAAGGTTTATACGTTAGTTTTAACATTTAAAAAAATAAAAATTGATGGCTTGATGGTCAAATTTATTTAATTCTTTATACTTCGAAATAGGTCGAACAAATTTAATTGTTGTTTGAAATCGTTATCATTTGCTGTCCATTCCTATTGTTGTCTGAGAAATTTATAAGCCTTTATGGCCATTTCAAAGCGATTTGATTCTTGTTTAAACAAATGTCGTCTTTTTTAAAAGAATTATCCCTAGAAATGCCTGATAAATTTAATCTTTTTGATAGTTAGGGTTTTTTTAGAATTCGATTTTTTGTAAAAGATGATTTCTGATGGTGAGATGGACTCGTTTTTTTAAAGGAGTATCGTTTTTTGTGTGTAAAAAAAATGATAATAAGAAAAAATCGATCCTAAAAAAAAACAAAACAAAATTTTGAATCTAATGGTATTCTAATGGTATTTGGTAGGTTTTTTGCGGTTAAATTGCTATATTTGGGAAGGTTGAGGCAGGGTGGGAGCTGCTTCAGTTGATAAATTATCGTGAACAATTAAATTAAACTGAGATGGTAAATTTCGTAATGTTATTATTTGCTGGAATATTTGCAGATACAAAGGAACAGGAACATACTGGAGGGTTTATGACGGACCCAAGTGGGAAATATGTAGTTTTTCAAGAGGAAAAAAAAGAGTTCAATAGAGACTTTAACCTGCAAGATTACGTGTTAGGCTTTTTTGATGAAAAAGAAGTTGAGACAGAAAAAGAGGGTGCTCAAAGGGTGAAAATAAGCGGTAAAACAATGCTTAAGAAACACGCTGGTATCGGTAATTATATTGCTGGAAACTTGAATTATAATATGATATTTGAAAAAACGGCGGATGGATATCGTTATTGGTTTACGGATTTGTCATACCAACCATACGTAAAGGATAGATATGGTAAAATTGTACCGGCAAATGTAAAACCAATTCCCTTGGAAAAAGAGATGAGTAAAATCAATAAAGGCGTTTGGAAAAGACAACGGGAATTTGCTTTTCAAACCATGAATGATCTTGCCGGAAGACTTAATGAATACTTGGGTAGGGCAGATGAACCTAGGGTAATTGCCATTAATTAATAACCTTTTTTAAAGATTTAAAGCCAGATTCAAAATTGAGTCTGGCTTTTTTGTCAGTTATCGCCTGTCATACTGACGCTTGCAGACATTTGGAACATTGCTTGTGGAGTGTATATCGATTAATTGAATTATACCATCAAAATATAGAACAATATGCAAGAAAAAGGAAACATCTCGATCCATACCGAGAATATCTTCCCGGTAATTAAGAAGTTTTTATACTCCGACAATGAAATTTTCTTACGTGAACTGGTCTCAAATGCGGTTGATGCGACGCAGAAGTTAAAAAGATTGACCTCTCTTGGTCAATACCAAGGAGAAGTTGGTGATACAACAATAGAGATCTCTTTTGATGAGCAAGCAAAGACCATTACTATTTCCGATAAGGGAATTGGCATGACAGCCGAAGAGGTAAAAAAGTATATCAATCAAATTGCTTTTTCGGGTGCTACTGAATTTATGGAAAAATTCAAGGAGGCAAAGGATGCAAATGAGATCATCGGCCGTTTTGGGTTAGGCTTTTACTCTGCGTTTATGGTGGCTGATAAAGTTGAAATTCAAACGTTATCTTACCAAGAGGGGGCACAGGCAGCGAAATGGGTTTGTGATGGAAGCACTTCTTATGAAATTAGTGACGGAAGTAAAGCTGAACGAGGTACAGATGTTATTCTATACATTAATAAAGATGCCGAAGAGTTTTTAAATAAATCCAGACTAGAAGAAATTCTAAATAAGTATTGTCGATTTTTGCCAATTCCAATTAAATTTGGAACAAAAACCACATCTGAACCTGATGGAGAAGATGAAGAAGGTAAGCCTAAATATAAATCTGTTGAAGAAGACAACATCATCAACAATACAAGTCCGGCTTGGACGAAAGCACCGTCCGAGTTAAAAGATGAAGACTATTTGGCTTTTTACCGTGAATTATATCCATTTTCCGAAGAGCCTTTGTTCTGGATCCATTTGAATGTAGACTATCCTTTCAACTTAACAGGAATTTTATACTTTCCTAAAATCAAGAATGATTTTGATATTCAACGAAATAAAATCAAACTTTTTTCCCGTCAAGTATTCATTACAGATGAAGTAAAGGATATTGTACCCGAATTTTTAATGTTATTACATGGTGTAATAGATTCTCCTGATATTCCTCTAAATGTTTCACGCAGTTTCTTACAGGCTGATAGCAATGTAAAGCGTATAAGCAATTATATCACCAAAAAGGTTGCTGATAAACTGAACGAGCTCTTTAAATCAGAACGTAAATCTTTTGAAGAAAAATGGAGAGACATAGGGCTGTTTGTTAAATATGGTATGGTAAGTGAGGATAAATTTGCTGAAAAAGCAAATGATTTTGCCTTATTACAGAATATTGATAAAGAGTTTTATACACTTAAAGAATACGCTGAAAAGGTAAAAGATCTTCAAAAAGACAAGAATGACCAAGTAATTTATTTATATGCGACTGATGCAGCAAAACAGGATAGTTTTATTTCGGCTGCAAAGAACAAAGGCTATGACGTATTGTTACTGGATTCGCAAATAGATGGACATTTTGTAAACTATCTTGAACAGAAAACAGAGAAAACACAATTAAAGCGAGTGGATTCTGACGTGTTAGATAAACTTATTCAAAAAGAGGAAGACGCTAAATTGGAACTTAGTGAGGAAGAAAGTAACACAGTGAAATCTTTGTTTGAAAATGCTATCAAGAAAGATAATATGCAGGTAGAGATAGCCGCTTTAGCAAGTGACGAGATGCCTGTAACTGTAACAATGGATGAATTTATGCGTAGAATGAAAGATATGGCACAAAATGGCGGTGGCGGAATGAATTTCTACGGAAGTTTGCCAGATAATTACAAAGTTTCTGTGAATGGAAACCACCCGCTCATTAAACGTATTTTGAGCTCGACTGATGATACTGAAAAGGAAAAATTGGCTAAACAAGCTTTTGACTTGGCATTATTATCGCGTGGCTTGCTTACTGGTGCCGAGCTCACAAGTTTTGTGAAAAGAAGTGTTAGTCTTATAGATTAGTGCACTTGAACAATCATCATAAAAGGGCCTAACTCAGCGAACTGGGTTAGGCTTTTTTTATTTATACTTTTAATAATAGGTTAATCGTACCACCCCTGCTATTTTTTTGGCTAAGCGAACAACCTGTTTACTATATCCGTATTCATTATCATACCATACATATAAAACCAGCGATTTATTGTCCGGTCCGATGACGGTGGAAGGGCCGTCTATAATAGAAGCATGGCTATTGCCAATAATATCACTACTTACAAGTTCTTTAGACATGGAATAATCAATCTGCTCGGATAGCTCACCAAATAAGGCTTCGTTTTGTAGCGTTTCTTCCACTTTTTCCAGGGATACTGTTTTGTATGTACTTAAATTCAGTATAGCCAGCGAGCCGTTTGGAACAGGTACCCGAACGGCGCTTCCTGTTAATTTGCCTGCCAGCTTTGGTATAACTTTAGCGACCGCATTGGCGGCGCCTGTTTCGGTAATGACCATATTTAAGGCTGCCGACCGCCCCCGACGTTCTTTTCTATGGTAGTTGTCCAAAAGGTTTTGATCGTTTGTGTAGGCGTGTATGGTTTCTACATGTCCCTTTTGTATTTTAAAGGCATCATTTATAAGTTGTAATACCGGGACAATGGCGTTGGTAGTGCAAGATGCACAGGTGAAAATATGCTCCTTATCGAAGTCAAGCTTTTTATCGTTAATTCCAGCCACGATATTCGGAAGATCTCCCTTTCCGGGTGCAGTTAATAATACTTTACTTATCCCTTTGGCATTTAAATGTTTATTTAAACCCGCTCGGTCTCTTAATATCCCAGTACTATCTATTAATAGCGCATTATTAATATCGTATTTTGTATAATCAATCTCCTCTGGCTGATCTCCGTTTATAATGTGTATACGTTGTCCGTTTACAATGAAGCAATTGTTGCGATCATCGATGATAAGGGTACCTTTGAAATCATGATGTATCGAGTCTGATTTAAATAAATTTGCCCGTTTAGAAAGGTCTTCTGTTTTAAAGGATCTGACAACGACTGCTTTAAGTCTCAATTGTTCTCCCTTGCCCGTTTGGCTGATAATTTCTCTTGCGACCAATCTTCCTATTCTGCCAAAGCCATAGAGAACAATGTCTTTTGGCTCAAGGGAACGTTTGTTTTTTCCGATATGAGCAGCAAGATGCCTCGTTACAAAGTCGTGGACCGAAGCATATCGATGATGACTCTCTATCCATTGGATCGCTAATTTTCCAAGGTCGATCCTACTTGGTGCAATGTGGCTATTTTTAATTGCTTTTGCTATTTCAAGTGTGTCATAGATAGAGATGTCCTTCTTGCTTATTTCTTGTGCGTGTTGATGCGCTGCCAGCACCTCGACACCGGCGACATCAACTAAGGGCTTTCTGAAAAGTACTAATTCGATGGAACGTTCCAGGGATAGGTGTCCTACGATGGTTATCAGTTCAAGTGCTTTTTTTTCTTTTTCGATCCAGGTTTGAAACGCTGTTTGGTTAATTATTATCATTATAGAATTAAATGTGGTTTATGTTTGACAAATATATAAAATATAGCACTTATTTACGGTTTAATTTGTTAAATTGATAATTTTAGGAGGGTAGGTGTGAATAAAAAAAAAGCATCCGCCATTTGGAGGATGCTCTCAGTTTTTATATCAAGAAATGTATAAGCTTATCCTAGATAAGACTTTAATATTTTACTACGTGAAGTATGGCGTAATCGTTGTAACGCTTTATCCTTAATCTGTCTTACGCGTTCGCGGGTGAGGTTAAAGGTTTCTCCAATTTCTTCAAGAGAAAGAGGGTGGTTGGAACCTAACCCAAAAAATAAAACGATTATTTCGCGTTCACGTTCGGTTAAAGTAGCTAAAGACCTTTTGATTTCTTCGGACAATGATTCATCTATTAAGGAGCTGTCGGTATTTGGATCATGATTTTCCAATACGTCTAACAAAGTGTTTTCTTCTCCTTGAACAAATGGAGCATCCATAGAAACATGTCGACCGGAATTGCTCAGCGTATCTGAAATTTTGTCTACCGTAGTTTCCAGTATATCTGCCAATTCTTCAGGTGATGGTTCGCGTTCATATTCCTGCTCTAAACGAGAGAAGGCTTTGCTTATTTTGCTTAATGAACCTACCTGATTTAATGGTAAGCGTACTATACGTGATTGCTCTGCGATAGCTTGTAAGATAGACTGACGGATCCACCAAACAGCATAGGAGATAAATTTAAAACCCTTCGTTTCATCGAAGCGCTTTGCGGCTTTAATTAAGCCTAAATTTCCCTCATTAATTAGGTCTCCTAAAGTTAAACCTTGGTTTTGGTATTGTTTTGCTACTGATACGACAAAACGTAAGTTTGTTTTAGTTAAACGTTCTAAGGCTGCTTGGTCGCCTTCTCTGATCTTTTGAGCAAGAATTACTTCTTCCTCTGCAGTAATAAGGTCAACTTTACCAATTTCATGCAAATATTTATCTAACGATTGCGATTCGCGATTAGTAATTGACTGGGTTATTTTGAGCTGTCTCATTAATTATTTATATGCCCCTTTCTTTTATAAAGTGTGCAAAAGTACAAAAATTATTTTTCTTAATAACGATTGAAAAGCAAAAAAGTTATCTGATTTTTAGGGTTTTATCACTTTTTTTTTGCATAAAATACTTAGCAAAAAACGAGCCAAATAAACAAAATAAGGAACTATATAAGTCTGATCGATCACTAATAAAGTATTTATGAAATCTTAATGACAAAATAGCTTAATTATCATTATTTCGTTACAAATTACGAACTTATGTAAGGATAATTAAAAAACAAATGAATATTTAAATATACACCTGTAAACCTGACTTTGTATCATTATAAGCTAATAGGCATCATTGTACTGACAAAACGTTATGCGTCTTTATGCGTTTTTTCTCACTAAAATTGCAATTTTCATTATAAATAACTAGTTTTAGTTTAAGTAAATAGAATCGTATTTCATGCCAATAGCCAAAATTTTATGTCCCAACGTTACTATTCTTTAGATGTTTTTCGAGGTGCGACTGTTGCTCTTATGATTTTAGTCAACAATCCTGGAAGTTGGAGTTATGCCTTCTCTCCACTTAAGCATGCTCCTTGGCACGGTTGCACACCCACAGATTTGGTCTTTCCATTTTTTTTATTTGCGGTAGGCAACGCCATGGCTTTTGTTATGCCACGTTTAAAAGACGCCGGCAATAAAGTATTCTGGAAAAAGATAATAAAGAGAATGGTGTTAATTTTCTTGATTGGTCTTTTACTTAATTGGTATCCATTTGTGCAATGGGGAGATGAGGTTTTAGGTTTTAAATATTGGGTTAACCCCCTGAATGAGGAGAGCGGTGTGCGTATTTTGGGTGTGTTACAGCGGATAGCACTGTGTTATGGTATTGCTTCTATTATCGTATACTTTTCAAAGCCAAAGACCGTCTTAATTATATGTGCCCTTATTTTGTTAGGATATTGGTTTGTTTGTATGCTTTTTGGAAGTACAAATCCATATAGCCTGGAAGGTTGGTTCGGTACTGCTATTGACATGCGAGTATTAGGACTTGCTCATATGTACAAGGGTGAGGGTGTGCCATTTGAACCAGAAGGCATTGCAAGTACTTTCACGGCCGTTGTACAGGTTGTAATTGGCTATCTAGTAGGAAACCATATCCGTGGTTTTGGGAAAGAACCGACCGACGAAAAAAGCACGCGGTCTATATATCAGTTAATAAGTGTGCTAGCAATAGTGGCAGCCTTGTTAACATTAGCTGGTTTAACCTGGGGTTTAGCATTTCCTATAAATAAGAAAATTTGGACGAGTTCCTACGTGCTATATACCAGCGGTTTGGCACTCACCACGTTAAGTGTGATGATATGGTTTATTGAAGTCAAACAGTTGAAAAATTGGTTGACTAGATTTTTTGATGTATTT
>DATMSZ010000271.1:0-24119 GCA_035565175.1 Pseudosphingobacterium sp. | reverse complement strand
CCGAATCTGGTGAAGGAGCCACGACTGAAGAAATTGGATAACGAGCTGTTCGAAGTTTTTGAATCCGATATGCAAGCGGTAATCAGTGCAATTATAACCACCCAAGGCGTTAGACAGTATATCTTATATCTGAAGGACCTGGAAGAGTTTGCTCAACGCTTTTCAAGAATCCAGTTTCTTTTTAAAGAATATAGGATTATGACCTGCAATGAATTTGATCCATACTGGCAAAATTATTATTCCATTGAGTAGCGCAAAATATTGATGTTCGGCTTTTGAAGGGTTATTAAGGCTTTTCCTCTTCTGCTGGAGGAGCTGGCTGTAGATCAGGCTTAATCAGCGCTGTATCTGGTTGTTTAATAACATCTTTATCAGGAGTATTTTCAGGTTGGGATGGGGGACTCGTTGTCTCAAGGTTTGCGATAGTTGTTTTGTTGATCTCAAGCTTGTTGTCAGATTGATTTTTCATCAGATTAGATTTATGAGGTTAAATTGTAAAACCAATAAAAGATGGTTTTAATTGAAATATGAAATAACTACAATTTCCTGAGATAGACAAATTGTCTAATACTTTTCCTAATTTTAAAAAAATTGGTCTATGAACCTGAAATGCTATGTTGTAGATGATGAACAGCATAATGTTATCACTATTATCGAACACATCGAAAAAACAGACGGACTTGAACTGATAGGTTCTTCCACGAACCCTGTTGTTGCGTTGGAAGAAATCAAGAAAGAAAAACCTGACGTTGTATTTACGGATCTAAATATGGATGTGATGAACGGTATAACGTTGGCTGGGCATATTGATGATTTTGCCCAGATTGTAATAGTAAGTGGGAATCCCCAACACTATTATAAGAATGTGGATTGGAAGAACTATATTTATGTGCTTAAAGGTATGAGCGATAAAGAATTTGGACAAATTATAAGTGATATTAAATCACACATGGCTAATAAGTAATATTTAACCTAATCAGGGGTGCTTAACCAAGTATTCGTCTTAGTTTTCAAGAAGCTTATCAAAGTACAACCATTCGCCCGATTTTAAATTGCCCATAACAGAATCTTTGGAGCTGTTGGTAACGATAAACAGCTTAGTATCTATAGAAGGGTGTTTGGTAGTATCTACTGTCATGCTATCCAAATCAAGTGCCAATTTGAGCTCGTTGCTCTTGTCGTTATTTTTTGATGAGATGGCCAGCAGGCGATCCGCTAACTGCCAGCTGTAAACTTTGTAACCACCGAAAAAATCCTCGTTGGAAACTTTAGCTTTCCCGTGCTTTTTCTCTATGTCAGCTAATAATTGTTGAAATGGTCCTGGCCCTTCATTTTGATTTGAAGCAACTAAGGCCATAAATTCCCCGTCCTCCCTTCGCATCATATTTAGGCCCTCAAAATGCATATTGCCATAAAGTGCTAGGCTATCTTCCAGCGTATGGGATTTCATGTTATATTGTAACCCGACCAATTGCTTTACCGGAGCAAAAATATCATCTACAAAAACACTGTCTATAGCTATGGTTTCAAAGCTCCAAGGATCGACCAGCTTATCGCCAAACTCCTTTTCATCTTTGCCGCTCAATATGGCATCCCGTTGTTCTCCGTAAAGTTTGGCTTTTTCAAGGGATGGGGCATAGAATTTATTAACATCAAAATTCAGGTCAAAGGTTTCCAAATTTACAGCCTGCTTCCCGAGTTGGGGACTCGTGCAGGATAAGGCAAGAATAATAATCGGTGCAAAGTGGTTAAAGTATTTCATAGTGTCTATTGTTTCTTAAATCCTCATTTAAATTTATTCCCTCATCCTGACGATATATTAGGTATCGGCAAGTATCGGTCCTCTTAATACTGGTCCGTTTTATGAATGATCATGTTCTGATTCCATGCAGTTCGTTTCCCATTGATATCAGCACTATCGATCCGGCAACCATTTAACACGGCTCCACCCATGTTGTAATTCGCACTGGCAGTCAGGACAAAATTGGATAGTGTAAAGAGCTTACCGGCCACAGCGATCTCCAAAATGTCATCAGTGCGGAAGAGTGGCGTATAATAATAATCGGCCGAATAGCTGCCCTCATTGAACTTTGCGGAATCGAGTTGATGCTGGTTGCTATCAAGTATCTTCCCGGCAGCATTTTTATGAAAGGTTACGCAGCTGCTTGCCAGGTTTCTTTCTGTAAATCCCATAAAGAGGATATGTAGCTCTTCAATCTCTCGTTTTTTTCTGCACTCAATCTGCGCACTTTTGAATTTCTGCTCCCGGTTTTCCCAACCCCATTGGAACCAGTACAACATTGCCGCTGGAATGCCTATGAATACGAACAATAGGAATAGTATCCGCTGTTTCCAGTTTTTAAGCTTAACGCTTACCCAGATTACAATTCCTATAAACAGCAGGCCGGGCAAAATAATATTGAACATATGCTCTGTTTTTGTTACCTGATAATCTCTAGCGGTGCTCCCGGTTCGGGCCTGTAGAGATAAAGGGCATAGTAGATATAACTACTTTCTGTTTCCCCCTCAATGGCCGGAAAATCCCGATCCTGACTGGAGGCTTTAAGCAAGGCTACCACCTTACCACCAGCAAAATAGCGGAGCTCAATGTCTTTCGCTACTCTAATGGAAACCAAGTCACTTGCCTCCGTCGATAACTTTTCCCATCCATCATCATAGCTCTTCGGTTCACCCGATTTAAAGAAAAAAGCCTGCGCTACCTCTTTTTCCCGGTTATAGATCATAGTAGCAACAGTTTTTACATCTTTTTTCTCAAAAGCGCTACTGAAGCGATCATAAACCTGCAATACCTCTTTTTTCAACTGTTCTTTAGGCTCCATTGTCAGATCCTCGCCGTCACTCCATCCTTTAAGCATGTAGGGTACTTCCGCGTCAAATACACCTTCCATTTCATAAAAGGGCAAAGGCTCCTGAACCATGGGCATTTTCAGTTTCCATACTTCTTTAAAATCTTCGTGTTTGTCCTTATTGTATTCACCAAAGGCGATGCAGACAGAAAATTCAGCTTTTTGCGTTAGGGCCTGCTCCAGCTTGCCATCTTCTATCGCCTTCGGAAACACTTTGACCCTGATTTTCTGTTTGCCGCTTTTCAGGATATACTGCGGGATATCGGCATGCTGTTCTCCGGCTGAATTTCCGGTTGTAAACGAAAACGTTGCCAGCATATCATTAATGTAAATCTCATAAGTACAGAAAGCGGCTGTGAACCGGACCTGATAAGTCGGGTTATGATCAAATGTTTTTATCGCCTTTGATATGTTGTTATACTGCTCTCTGGTAACAGGCTTTTCAACCTGGCCTTTGCCTGCGTACTGCCCACAGGCAGTATTTATAATACCGGCCAGCAAAACGGCTAAGATTTTATTTTTCCAATCCATTCGTTATATATAGTCTTTAATGACCGGCATACTTGGCTTACCTTCTTTATCAAAAAGCTCTTTGCCACAGTGCTCGCAATAGTCATCGGTTAATAACACGCCTCGTTTTAATTGCCATACGTTCATACCGCCACAGCTGCAATTCACGGTGTACAGCACTTCTCCGGTCTTTGCGCCATAAGCAAGATACTGCCAGAAATCAGCGGCATTGGCAGTAAGCTGTTTCATATCCTGCAGCCTTGCCACGCCTATATAATAATTATCATTGCCCAAATTCAGGAGTACTACACCCAGACTTGCCGATTTTAATTGTTTGCAAAATACCTTAAGAAGAAACGGGACAGTATCTCCCGGATGCAGGTGTCCCGCGGCTATCTCAACGTGCATTTTATTGTAGGCCGAATTGATATCCAGTGCTGCTCCCGGTTCCAATATCGATGCTCTTTGCTGAAGGAAACTCCCGATGTCAAACTCCTGTTCTTCACCTTTCCAATCTACAATTAACAGGATACGACGGTCTAATAAGTATTGAAGCAGCTCATGCCGATCTTTAAAAGTAGAACCAGTGCATCGCTGTTTCTCCTCATCGTTCATTAGGCGTTGGGTGTTTGCTATGTTCATAATTAGTAGCTTTTGATTTTAGTTAATGGATGATTACATGGTAAAAGGTTTGTAGGCCAAGGCGCGGTCAACAATTTCCTCTGCCGTCAGCTCTTCATATTCTATCCCGTAAATGTAATCAGCCGCATTAGGGTCAGGTACGTTTTCCAGAAAGCGATCCAGGTAGGCATCGTTTTCTTCTTCTGTCTGCCCTTCGGCATTTTTGATTTGATTGACGAGTTCGATCAACGTAGTTCTGTTTAATCTCTCCATGCTTAATTAATAAATCGTCTCAGTAAATATATTACAATTGCTATCAGCGGAAGGGCGATGGTTATGATACCACAGATGATCATGATTGGGCCAAGCCCCATTCCCGCCTGCGGATCGTTGTCCGGTTGTGTAGCTACAGACCAGAACCATAACCCTACTATGACATTGGCAACTATTGCGCAAATGTAAATTCCTACAGACTTGCCTTCCAACAGCGAGAACTTAATTAAAAGGCCGTAGATAACTATAAGCGCCAAAGCCATATAGACGACAATTCTTGTAAATTCAGACATAGGTATGTTCTTATAGGTTTATCATTTGTCTATAACCATTAGGCAGTCTCAGTTTCGTAGCCAAAACTATGCCACATTTTTAACGGGATATTTGTGTAAAAATGAGAAAATACGTGTGGTCTCAAAAGTGACGTAATTCCAGGAAGCGATAGTATTGTAACTTCCTGGAATCCCGGTCGGGAATGAGTTACCAATAACTAAATCCGCCTGTATAGAAGCCGCATATTTCTGACATACCTATGGCATCATCCAGTACAGCAAATATATCTGCCCGCGTAAACATGTAATACAATGCGGAGGTACCGTCCGCTGCAATGCCTGTTATTACCCCTGCGATCTTGCGGAGCAGTCCCATGGTTTCCATTTTTTCATCACTGTTAACAAAATTGAACCAGTAATAGGCAGAATGGCGCATAACAGAAGCGGTGACAAGCAAAGCACTTTTCTCGTTTTCAGGGATTTTTGCCAGCAGGATCTTTTCCTCTATAACCTGGATTCCTTCTTTGAAAGTTGCAAATCCATCAAGTGTTTTAATGGCTTCGATCTGATCTGATATCGCATCTAAAAAGGTGAGGGAGGCAGGGGACAGGGAAAGTTCTCTGTATACCGAACGGTAATCTTTGAAGATCTTTGTCTCCAAAGCCAAATCATAACCTTCCTGTAGTTCTACGCTGTATTCCCTCTTAAAATATTCATGCAGGAAACGGGACTTTCCAATCCTAGTGGTATCTTTTTTTGAACGGATATACGACACCAAACTTTCCAGACCAAGATTATGCAGCGCCCCTACATGATCGTACGGGTTTCTATCGAAGCTGACACGGGGATCAAGGGGTACTGCCTCAATAGCTTTCAGCTGTCGCGCAAGTCCTTCACGTGAATGAGCGGATGTATTGGCCGGTGTTAAAGAAGGTTCCTGGGGTTCATTGTTTTTGCAGCTGGATATCACCATAAATAACACCAATAGGTACTGGACTTTTTTTAATTTTGTTTTCATTTTAATCGGATAAAAAATCTTACTCTTTTTGGTCAGGTTCGTATCATCTCCTGCATAATCCTTTCAGCCGGATTATAGGCGTTGTTGGCTTAGAGGTTTTCTTTTGGTATGGCCCCGATTGTTCTGGGGATTATTCATCAAACTTGTTCAGCATCCTTCTGAAGAAACTTCGGTTTTAACGGCCACCCAGAATACATAATAGGTAGTGAACACCAGCCTCGAGCCATTCTCACAGCCAAGGGAAGAAGTTACCGTTCCCCAAAACTTCCGCTCAGTTATCTGTGGTGGGACTGTAGGAGCGGCACCGAGGCCTTCATCGTATCCTGCTTTGGTGACCTGAAGAAAGTTGAATAGTTCTATGGTGCCCTGGGACAAAGCGCCCAGCGCAGCAATACGGTTCATGATGGTGGGATTGAAGGAAGATTGCTCCAGCTGGATATAACTGCCTTCCGTTAACTTACTTCGGTGCATGGTAAGCATAGAAGTGCTTGCACCATTGGGTTTGATAATACTTCCGGCGATCTGTACCATTCCTTTATTGTTTAAAAGGAACTTGACCTGCTGGGCTTCAGATAAATGGTCGTTGGGGCCAACTTCGTTGAAGTTAGGACCGGCCTGGCTCTGGAATCCGTTCTGCTGGTGAAATGTTTGTAGATCAGACAGGGTTACTGTTGACAGGTAGTTCATGTAAAGGATGTACTGTTCAACCGTATTGAAAACCAGGAATCCTTTATTGTCTATCTGTAGTGTAGGAGGGACCACATTCTGTATGCTGCTTCCTGAAACATTTCCAGTTAATAGCAGGTTGTTATCACTGGCAACGCGATCATCTGATTTGTCGCAGCTGCTGAGTACTATTATACCTGTTGACAACAAGCATAATAAAATCCATCGTTTATTTTTCATTTTTGTAATCGGTCATCGGGTACTCTTTTTTATACAGGTTCGGATCATCTCCTGTCACATCATATTTCCTTATAGAGCAGGTCGTTGTTTACATAATAAACCTGGACGTCTTTTTCTTTGCCGTATTGCCGTATATTCTGCTCTACTGTCCGGATCAGGCCAAGGCTCTGTTTGTAAAATTTATAGTTCCAGAAGATGACTACCGTATACCGTTTGTGGGACTTTTCATCCGTGTGGAACGCTGTCATTTGTTGCCGGATCAAAGGCAGTTCAACCCGGCTATCGCAGTCCGTCTGCGTTTTGGGAATAAATACGCCGAAGTTATTGTCACGGTTCCATTTCAGGTTGGGAAAGCCACCGGCATTGCAATTGATATGGTAAGAAACTAGCCGGTTATCCTCAAAATACATCGCCTGCATCGGTTGGGAAAGGTTCTTTACTAATGCACTATCGTCCCTGAAAGCCGATCTGATATAGGTAAGATAAGACGTATCAAGGTAATAGTTGTCCTTTCCCGCAAATGCTTGACTGTTGGATATGCTACTGTCAATCTTATTAATAGTAAGATCCTTGGTATCCTGAATGCCTATCATTTTCCCAACGATAGGCGAACAGGAGAGGGAGCCAATGTAAAAAAAGGACAAGGTGGCAATGGTCAATACTCTTTTCATATCAATTGGTTTGGTTAGAATTAATGGCCCTGCTATTGGGTGATGTCCGTATTAAGAATCACATAGCCATGTTGATGGTTATTACTGTCTCGCTCTCGATGCAATTTATAGCGGCCTTTCAATACCCTTATACTCGAATGTCCAAGCGTCTGTGATGTTTGTCCATCCAGAATGATATCGGCTGTAATGGGAACCGTGTCATCTGAGAAAGCGGTTTCCTTGGATGGGAAAACAATCAACTTGTTTTGTAACACATAAACATCAATCAAATCATAAGGTTGTGTCAGGCTAAACCCGAACAGGCATATTCCGAGAGGCCTGTAACAGTGATCCCACCGGAGCCTCACTTTCATCGGGAAGCTGTTCCCCAAATTTACATTCGGGCTTAGCTGTTGTGTGTTTGTTATGCTTGCCAGAAAGGGATACCGATTGATATCCTCTTCGGAAAGCTCATCCGGTAAGCTGTCGGCTGCTAAGGTCGTATGTGCCGATGCGCTGGTTTGGGTGTTTACTTTGGGATTTAGCTGCTGATCTCCCTTTTTACAGGCAACTACCATTAACGTTAAGGATAGCAGATAAATTGTTTTTCGAATGCGCTTTTTCATTTTTTTAGGTTTAAAATTTTTACTCTTTTTCTCCAAGGTTCGTATCATCTCCTTGGCAATCCATACCTGTTGGATTGCAGAGCAAATTTATCCTAAGTGTTTGCGTTTCACTCGTAAAATGACTGGTATTATGCCTGAACCGGGTATTTTAGAAATGAAGTCGTTGTTCCAGGCATTGATCTCGGGAATTATCAACATGAAACAAATAGTACACCATATAGATTATATAATGCGTGGAATAGGACAGTACATATGAAAAAGTGCTTTGTTCGACTAAGGAAAGTAATGTAAAAGGAGTTGAGTATTATTCCACTAAAAAATGTCATGACAACATATAGCCAATGATACCAGTGCAGCTGAGCAAAAACCAAACTCATAAGTAAAACGCAGATGAAATTGCTCTTTATTTTTAAAGTTTTTGTAAGCAAGGCATACAAACAATACTGGAATAATAGGGTTTCAAGAAACGGTGCGACAAAAACGGCAAGGAGCGCCATTTCCTTTTTTGATATGCCTGCCGGTAGTGTTGTTTCTACATGAAAAAACTGATCGTTTATAAAATTGAAACAATAGCCGTTGAGTATAGCAAGTATAAAGAAGAATATAAACAAGAAGAAATTTTTCATAGGCAAAATACGATTCGCTGCCGTGTAGTGGGTGCAAATTGATCAATAAGGAGACATTGCCATTAGTTGTCCAGTGATCAATACTCGCCCTATCGGTTGTTTTCTTTTTTCACTAGATAATAGTCCTGAGCAATATCAAATTTTCCTTTGAACCTGAATAATGCCCGTTCTAATACTTTAATAGCAGCCTTGTTATTCCGATTTACTACAGCGCCGATCTCTTCAATTCCTTGCTGGTGGACATGTTGCGTGATTTTGGGAAGAATTTCCGTCATTACAGACCTACCGCTCAGCATTTCCATTAAATAAAACTCAATGAAATAGGGATATTCGGGCAAATCATAATGTTCCCTGGCAACTGCGGGTGAAATCAGATCAATAATGCCGATAACTCTTTCAATCTTTTTTGAGCTAATAAAGTGCAGATGGTTTCTGCCTACATGATGGTTAATAAACATCGCCTTTACAAAACCTTCTGCTTCTTCTAACGAATGGAGCCTTCTATCCGGAACAAACTTCAGTGTAAAGGGGTCTGAAAAAACAGACAAGACATCAATGGCAAGTTGTTGGTAGTTTTCGATATCTTCTACACGAAAAGAGTGGACATGGAACTGCTCTGTCTCTAATATTATAGGCTGCAACATCTAATCTGGCTTGTAAACGTAATAAAACGGGACTTCAAAAATAAAATAATATTAGTAAGGCATGTGTGTAGCCGCCACCTTTCTAAATGTAAGGTTAATGCGACCTTTCATGGGAACAGCCGATTTTGCGATCCGGTGTTCCCAGTATTTTTGCAAATCACCTTTCATCAGCAGCAGGCTACCATGTTCAAGTTTGATCGAATAGCGCTGCCGGTGGTTCTCTTTATTACGAAAATCAAAATTCCTCTCTTCCCCCAGGCTGATGGAGGCTATCTCTGTTTTTAGTCCCGGAACAGTATCCTTATCGGCATGCCAAGCAACGGAATCATTGCCATCGCGATAATAATTAAGCAGTACACCCTGGAAATGCATGCCTGTGGCCAGTTCGATAGATTGCTTGATCTGGGTGAGCTCTGGAGTCCAGGCCAGCGGGATTCGCTTATCATCTGAGCGTATGGGCCTATCACCGAACCAGGCCGAAAGCCGCGGGGTAATCACTTCTTTTTCGTACATCATCACTTTGGTCTGCTGCCAGGGAACGATATTGATGAACGTATTTAAATAGCGATCGCTTTCCGCTCTGCTTAAGAATGATGGATGGTAATCGATCAATTCTTGTGGCAACATGAGTTGCGGCCTATCGTCAAATAACTTTAATTGTTCCATTTTGCACCTCCTCTTTCTACTTTTTTCCCTTCAGGCTTTTAATATCTTCCCGCATTTCTTTTAAGATGCCCCCTATGGCGCCAAGCTCCGGCACAGGCTCAGGAAATTCGCTGGTCTGGTAGCTATGGAACTGCCATATTTCCAGTACTTCAGACATAGGGATCTCATATGGCTGATACTCCGGATTCAGGGATTTAAGCAGCAGGGAACCCTGCTGCAGTGTCACCAATTTAAAAACAAAGTCCTGGCCTTTGAGAATAACGATGGCCGGGGTTTCCGGCTTGATCTTCGTCCAGTCGTCAACAAAACGCCCGGTGATATCACTGCCATCGGGGACCGGTGACATCGAGTCTCCGGTAATCGGGAAAATCCGGTAAGTGCCATTGGACGGAAGGTTCGGTATACTATACTTGGGAAGGGTGGCAATATACTCCGGGTCCGTTAGCCCGGCCGAATAACCAGCCTTAGCTTTTACGGGGACGTATTCTACGTTTTCCCGGTTATTGCTGTCAACCGTTATGGCCAGCACCCTAATCTTGCTGCCCATCATATACACATCATTACCTGCCTCGAGGCTGCGCATTTTCAGTTCTCCCAATTTAGAAAGGTTGACTTTAAGCAGGCTGTCGATACTGATCTTAAAATAATTGGAAACTTTTATCAGGTCTTCCACCGGCGGATTTTTTACCGTGCCGCCCTCATGGGAGGCAAGCTTTACGCGCTTAATCCCCAGTGCGTTAGCAAGGTCGTCCTGGCTCATTTTTTTGCGGCTACGCAAATATTTTAAATTGTCTGCCCAAAAAAAACTTTGTTCTTTCATAACTGTTTTGCTATTATTGATAACAATACATTGTTAACATTAATAACAAATGTAGGGAATTAAATTGAATTGCAAAATGGAAAGGCAAATTGTGCACTGTGATCTGGACACGTTTTTCGTATCCGTAGAGAGGCTCCTCAATAGTGACCTCGTGGGAAAGCCTGTGTTGATCGGGGGCAGTTCTGATCGGGGAGTAGTAGCCTCGTGTAGCTATGAGGCGCGGAAATTTGGCGTACATTCCGCCATGCCCATGCGCCTGGCACGCCAGCTTTGCCCGGAGGCTATCTTGGTTAGAGGCGATCATGACTTGTACTCAAAGTATTCCAATATTGTTACCGAAATCATCGAGGAGCGGGTGCCGCTGGTGGAAAAGGCCAGTATCGACGAGCATTATATCGATATGAGCGGCATGGATAAATTCTTTGGCACCTGGAGGCTGACGCAGGAACTGCGCCAGCGGATCATCAAAGAAACAGGTCTTCCTATCTCTTTTGGGCTTTCTGTCAATAAAACAGTGAGTAAGATTGCCACCGGTGAGGCCAAGCCTTGCGGTGAGCGGCAGGTAGCCGATGGTACCGAAAAACCTTTTTTGGCACCGCTATCGATCCGCAAAATACCGGGTATCGGCGAGAAAACCTATCCCTTGCTTCGTAATATGGGCATCTCTAAGATCCATACCCTGCAGCAAATGGAAGTCTTTACCATGCAGCGGGTAATGGGCGATAATGGGGTATCTATCTGGAAGAAAGCAAATGGACTCGATGATAGCCCTGTGGTACCTTTCCATGAGCAGAAGAGCATGAGTAAGGAGACAACCTTCCAGATCGATACGATCGATATGAATATTCTGCGCAAGACCATGCTTTCGATGGTAGATGAACTAGCATTTGATTTACGCAGAGATGAAAAACTTACTTCCTGCATCACACTAAAAATACGGTACAGTAATTTTGATACGCACACTAAGCAGGTAAAAATCCCTTTTACCGCTTCTGAGCGCGTGATCTCCGAAAAAGTGCTGGCTCTGTTTCGGACACTGTACAGCAGGCGTATGCTCATCCGGCTCATTGGTGTAAAATTCAGCCATCTGATTACGGGCTGTTATCAGGCCGACCTCTTTGATGACACGCTTGAAGACCTGAACCTGTCGCGGGCCATGGACAAGATACGGGTTCGCTTTGGCGCGCAATCCGTCATGCGCGGCTTTGCTCTTCCGGAAAAAGATAAAGCGGAGGTCTAAGATGCTGCTGAATATGCACAGTTATTACAGCTTAAGGTATGGCACCTTAAGCCTGGAGCAGATCATTGAAGGGATGCTGCTATGCGGCTATGATACAGCCGTGCTGACCGATATCAATAACTCTTCGGCCTCTTTGGACTTTATCAAAAAATGCCGTGAAGCTGGTCTGAATGGTCTTGCAGGCATGGAATTTCGCAATGGTGATCATTTGCTCTATATAGGCATTGCCAAAAACGAGTATGGGTTCCGTGAACTCAACGATCTCATGACGAAGTCCAATCGGCTGGAAAGCAAACTGCCAATCGCAGCACCGGCATTTGATCAGGTATTTGTAGTATATCCATACGGCTCTATTGATGTGAAGGGTTTACGCGATAACGAGTTTATCGGCATCCGCCCTTCGGATTTGAACAGGATCGTCATGGAACCGGCAGCAAACCTGGAGCGCTACGTGATCCTGCAGCCAATCTCCTTCCGAAAAGACGACTACAGGCTTCATACCCAGTTACGGGCCATTTCCCATAACCTGCTTATCTCTCAGCTGCAGCCCGGACAGACTGCCCGCCCGGATGAAGTGTTTTTAACGAAAGTGCAACTGCTGAACGCTTATAAGAACTTTCCTCAGCTGATCCGCAATACATATCGGTTGTTGGGGCAATGCTCTTTTGATTTCGATTTCAAAAAGATCAAAAACAAAGAAACCTTTACGGGAAACCGTTATGATGATAAGCAACTGCTTTATAAATATGCGATGGATGGGTTCCGGCGGCGCTATGGCATGCATGATAAAGTTGCCCTGCAACGGGTAACTAAAGAGTTGGACATTATCGATAACTTGAATTTTTCCAGTTACTTTCTGATTACCGATGATATCTGCCGCTATGCAAGGAGCAAGGATTTCCATTATGTGGGCCGTGGTAGCGGCGCCAACTCAATCGTTGCCTACTGCCTGAGCATTACCGATGTATGCCCGATTGAACTGAATCTTTATTTTGAACGGTTCCTGAATCCTAAAAGGCAAAGCTCTCCGGATTTTGACGTGGATTTTTCCTGGAATGAACGGGACGAAATGTACGATTATATCTTCCACCGTTACCAGAGCGGCCATACCGCACTGATGGGTGTGATGAGCACCTTTAAGGACCGTGCTATCCTGCGGGAACTGGGCAAGGTTTATGGCCTGCCCAAAGGAGATATTGACCGGATGGTCAATGAGCCGGATAGCATGCTCAACAAAAATGAGGTTACCAATACAATTCTGTCTGTTTATAATCAGCTGTCCAACTTTCCCAATCTGCGCAGCATCCATTCCTCTGGTGTATTGATCTCAGAAAAGCCGTTGACCTGTTATTCTGCACTGGATTATCCGCCCAAGGGTTTGCCTACAGTACAATACGATATGTATGTGGCCGAAGATATCGGTTTTGAAAAATTCGACATTCTCAGCCAACGCGGCATCGGCCATATCAAGGATTGCCGGGAGATCATCAAACTGAACCGGGGAGTGGTGGTGGACACATCCAACCCGCGCCGTTTTTTTAAAGATCCGAAGATTGCCGATCAGCTACGATCTGCCAATACCATCGGTTGTTTCTATATCGAATCACCTGCCATGCGGCAGCTAATTACCAAACTGGAATGCGATAACTATCTTACGCTCGTTGCCGCCAGCTCTATTATCCGTCCTGGTGTTGCCAGCAGTGGCATGATGAAGACCTATATCGAGCGGCACCGTAACCCTGACAAGGTGCAGTATCTGCATCCTGCTTTCAAGCAGGAGCTGGAAGACACCTACGGCGTGATGGTTTACCAGGAAGATGTGATGAAGATCGGTCACCGTTTCGGCGGCCTTGATCTTGCCGATGCCGATGTGCTCCGGCGAATGATGAGCGGCAAGTACCGGAACAGAAATCATCTGCTTGAAATTGAAGACAAATTCTTTTCTCACTGTAAGGCGAAAGGTTATCCGGAGGAAATCTCCCGGGAAGTATGGCGCCAAATGGAATCTTTTGCGGGATATTCCTTTAACAAGGCGCACTCTGCATCCTTTGCCGTGGAAAGCTACCAGAGCCTTTTTTTGAAGACTTATTACCCGATTGAGTTCATGGTTGCCGTACTCAATAATTATGGAGGCTTTTATAACCGGCTCGTCTATGTTAATGAAGCAAAGAAAGCTGGTGCCAATGTCAATCTGCCCTGTGTCAATAACAGCGTTTTTCGAACCTCTGTGCATGGGAAAGAAATGTACCTGGGCTTTGATTGCATCTTGAATCTCGAAGGCAAGCTGGCTCAGAAAATACCGGAAGAGCGCCTCGCTCATGGAGAATTCCTGAGCCTGGAAAATTTTACGATGCGTACAGGAGCAGCGCTGGAGCAGCTTATTATCCTGATCCGCTGTGGGGCGATGCGTTTTACCGGCATGGGCAAAAAAGAACTTTTATGGGAAGCCCATTTGTTACTTTCTGATAAACGCAAACAGTCCGCTCATGTACCCTTGTTTGAAAACATGATGTCCAAGCCGATCCTTCCACAATTGGAGACACATTTCCTGGAAGACCTTTATGATGAAATACAGCTATTGGGTTTCTGTGTGTCGGGGCGTGTATTTGATATTGCCAGGTCGGACTACCGGGGAGATGTTTCGGCCAAAGAGCTGAGGCAAAGAGAGGGGCAGATCGTCCGGATTGTCGGTGAACTCGTTACGACTAAAAATGTACCGACCAAGAATGGAACAACCATGAAATTTGGAACCTTTTTGGATGTGAACGGAGATTTTTTTGATACCGTACATTTTGCACCATCTTTACGTCAGTACCCTTTATACAGCGCAGGCCTATACCTGATCGAAGGCAAAGTAGTGCTAGACTTCGGATGTCCCGGCATTGAGGTTTACAAATGCGGCAGAATGCCGATGAAGCCCGATCCGAGAAGCGTTTAACTAAAACAAACAGGAGAACATCTGGTTATATCAGAAATTAATACGGCATGGATTATTTTGACATCATTGTTGAAGGGAATAATTACCTTATAAAGCCCTCGCTGGAAAATGAACGTTTGTATTTCGTAACTGAAATAAATAGTATTGAAGTGGTCTTTAAGGCCACGGAAAATGGCCTTAAGGCAATTGATGACACTTCCGTCGACCGGAATCTACTGGAAAAGATTGCATCCGAAATTGAAGCCCACTTAATGTGATGTTTTTTAAATTTCGTATACCAGTTCCGGTACTTCGGCATAAACAAATGCCTTTGCCGGTGAGCCTGTTGTTTTGAATTCTTTTTCAACAGTGTAGGCTTCCATATCGGATGCTTTTATCTGATAGGTCGCAATTTCAGTGATCCGCTCTTCTGAAAGATCATCCATCATCCATTCCCAGGCCAGCTCATCGGGGAGCATCGTTGGCATCCTGTTCTTCGAATTGTGGATCTGCTTCATCAGAGAGTTTGCTTCTGTTGTAACCAGAGCTACTGTATCAACTGTCTCGCCAGTTTCTTTATCCGTCCAGTTCTGCCAGATAGCGGCAATAAAAAAGTATTCCCGGTCTTTCAGGCCAATATGATAAGGGAACTTGTTTGCCGTCTTTAAGGGCAGTCCCGTCTTTTTATTTAGCGGAAAGATATGGCGCCATTCATAAAACTCTGAAGATAATATCAGGCAGCGCCGCTCAAGGGCCGCTTTTCGGAACATTTTTTCCCTTCCTGTTTTCTCATCGATCAATAACAGTTCTTCTCCCTTTGCATTTAGCGTAGTATAGGCTGTATGCCACTTTCCTGTCGCGTCCTTATAACCGAAACGCATTTTCTTGGCTTCTTCCCTGTTCTTGATGTAAGGTGGAATAAAGCCCCATTCCATTTGCACGATGTCGAAATTGCATCTGTCTGCCGTCGGTTTGATCACGGCGATATTGCCATAAGAAAAACCATCATGCAGGTCCTGATCTAAAAAATCATAATCCATAACCGCTTTTTCAAGATCCATCAACCGGATGAATTCTGCGCGGGATACTTTTTGCCCATTATAATAACACATTTTACCTCCGTTCCAAGTGCTGGGCAATCAGCACACCGAACTCTTCTGCTTCCTTTTGCCGGCCCTGTGGTATACTTGTCCACTTCTTGCCTTCCCAGGTTGATAACCGCGTAAGCACTAATGGAGCGATATTGTTATCGAAAACCAGCCTATAAACCTGCTGTTCGTGTACCGTATGTTCCGATACCTTAACTTTCTGCCCTTTGTGTTCCAGCTCGAATTGCACATTGCCCAGAAGATTGCCCATAACACTTATATTCAAATATTTACTAATGTATTAATATTTGAACTTTTTTGCAAGGGTAGTGAGTTTCATTCTTGCTGATATGGTGCTTTACTTTTTTTTGCGTGCCGCAGGCTTCTTCTTCTGTGGCTTAGAGGGAGGATTAAGTTTCTTTTGGACTGTTTCCAGGCGCTTTCTCCATGTCATAATTTGGGGTTCCTCATAAACGGGGAGGCCCCTTTCATTGAGCAGCCCCATGGCTTTAGCAAGGCTGAGGCTTAGCCTGGCCGATTTACTGTTTGCTTTTTTCCAGGTTTGTTGGTCTTCTTTAATATCCTTTACATAGGCTCCGATGGCCTGCTTAATAATCATCGATTCCTTTCTATAATCCTTGAGTTTCCGGTAAAGGATCATCAACCGGTTATAGGCACCGACCTGCAAAGGGTCTTTACTTATAACCAGGCCATAGCGTTTTATAGCATCGTCTACATTGCCTTCAAGTTCTTGCGCCCTGGCCTCCTTAAACAGTTCATGAATGGATTTTCTGATTGTAGCCATATTCGTTATTTGTCTTTCAATGTGATCCAGACAGGGGCATGGTCGCTCGCTTTTTCCCAGCCTCTTACGTTTCTGTCGATTCCTCCTTCGGTCAGGCGCGGTGCCACAAGCGGGCTGAGCAGGATATGATCAAGCCGTAAGCCTGCATTACGCTGGTAAGCATTTCGGAAATAATCCCAGAAAGTAAATACCTGCTGCTCCGGGAAAAGTGTTCTGATGGAATCTAACCATCCCTGCTTAACCAAGAGTTGAAATTCTTTTCTGGCTTCTATTCTAAATAGTGCATTGTTTATCCACTTTTCAGGTTTGTACACGTCAAACTCTGTGGGGATAATATTGAAGTCCCCGATCAGAACTACCGGAATCTCCATCTTGATAAGTGCTCTGGCTCTTTTTTTCAAGCGTTTAATCCAGGCCATTTTATAATCAAACTTCGGCCCTGGATAAGGATTGCCGTTGGGTAGGTATAAGCAGCAGATCAGCATCTGGTCAATAATTACTTCGATATACCTGCTATGGCGATCGTTGGGATCGCCCGGTAGTTCCCTGGATACTTCCTTCATTTCTTTGCCTCTGGACAGTACAGCAACCCCGTTCCAACCCTTCTGCCCATGCCAGATGGCCTGGTAGCCTGCCTCGTTTATGGCTTTCAGCGGAAAGCGCTCCTGCGGCGCCTTCAACTCTTGAAGGCAAACAACATCTGGTTGCTCTTCTTTTAGCCAACGAAGCAATACGGGAAGGCGTCCATTTATGCCATTGATATTGTAGGTAGCGATTTTCATAGGCGATTGTGACCGTTTGATTTGATAAATACAACCCATCCGGCAAAAAACACCTGCACGGCCGCATCGAGCAAATAGATTTGTGAAATGATACCCTGAAAGGTATAATAAACATCGATCACGATAAAAGCCAGCGCTGCAGCAATGGCCAGCACTTTTTTATCAGCACTTTTGCGTCCATTTAACAGGACAAGGCCTATAGCAACGGAAAGGAGCCCAACCATTTTGACAAGCCAGATATCGGTTTTTTCACCTGTAAGCATCATAAAACCTCCGATGTGAACTACCGGTCACAATCCTGAAAGTAGATAATAAATCCCCTGTATTTTAAATACCATAGCAGTTTTAACGTTATTGGAGCTTAGCATAACTGCCCATCCTGGTGCCGGTCGCCGGTCCCGCCAGCGACTTGGCTGTGATCCTGCGCTTCTTTTTTATTTATCTTATCCATGATGTGTTTATTAGTTAAACAATTTCGGGTTACAACAGTTTTCCTTTTCTATAGAGCGTCATTTGCTCCTAGAACAATTTATTTTCCCAGATGTTTATCGACATAAACCGACTGAAAATGGAACAATTGGATATTCCCCTTGAATTACGTCTACCTATTAATTATCAGGCACATAATATTTCCGGGCTGGTTAAGCACTTGCGTCCAGTATTATTCCGGAAAGGAGAGATTTATTGCTGCCTTCTGGGACCGGACACGGAATCCGGAATTTTAGGCATTGGCAATAGTCCCCAAAAGGCGATCTCCGACTGGGAACGGAAGGTGGCAGATAGGTTATCGCAGGACTCCAAAGATGATAGGCTTGCAATATTTCTTAAGAATGTACTTAAGGATTCGAATTAAAAAGTATGGTAAAGAAAAGAGCTAAAATGCCTTCGAAGATCCGGCCAATGCTCTGCACCTTGGTCAAGGACCCAATGGACAGTGACGAATACCTGTATGAGATTAAATGGGACGGGTACCGTATTGTTTCCTTTGTGGAGAACGGCAAAGTTAGTATGCATTCGCGCAGTACGCTCGATTATACCGCAAAATATCCTTTGGTAGAAAAAGCATTAAAAAGCCTTAAACATGATGTGATCATAGATGGGGAAGTAGTCGTGTTCAATGATGAGGGAAAACCGGATTTTGATGCTATTCAGCTTTATAATGGGCATGAAACGCCCATCCAATACTGTGTTTTTGATCTGCTCTGGCTTGATGGTCAGGACTTGCGTGAATTCCCGCTTTTTGAAAGAAAAGATTTGCTGAGAAAACTGATCGCTGGTAAAGGTGTTTTTCGCTTCAGCGAAAGCTTTGATGATGGCCCCGCTTTGTATCAGCAAATGCTTGAAAGCAATCTTGAAGGCATTGTCGCCAAACGCAAGGACAGTCATTACGTTGAAGGGGACAGAGGATACAGCTGGCTAAAGACTCCAACTAGGAAAAGGCAGGAATTTGTAATTGGCGGATGGGCGGAATCGGACAAAGTGCGATCGTTTAAAAGTCTGTTGTTCGGAGCGTACGAGAACGGGAAGTTTATCTGGATTGGCAGGAGTGGCGGTGGCTATAAACAAAAGGAGATGCCTGGTATCCTGAAGAAATTACAGGCGATTGAAATTGATGAATCGCCATTTGCCAATAAGGTGTTGGACACAAAAGGAGCGAAGATGCATTGGGTAAAGCCCCAACTGGTGGCTAACTTTGAATTTGCAACCTGGACAAAGACCGGCAGGATCCGTAAGCCGGCAACCTTTCTGGGATTCCGGCTCGATAAAAAGCCGAAACAGGTAGTGCGGGAAATACCAAAACCAACAGACTTAGTAGAAGAACTGGCTGATAAAATCGAATCCGCAAATAAAGATGTACAACAGGAAACTTCATCTGCCAAGAAAAGGTACCTGAATGCCGGCAGTAATTGGCAACGAGTGGACGAATCTTTTAAGGGGAAGGAAATCTCGGACTTTCCAATGAAAAACTGCACCGTAAAGCTCCATGATATCGGACGGGAACTCTGGAAAGGCGTAGCCAAAGGGGATCTGATTTTATATTATAATCAAATAGCACCTTATATTTTACCTTATTTGAAAGACAGGCCGCAATCGTTGAACCTCAAGCTTAGCCAGGCCGGCGGTCCTACTACTTTTATCAAGGATATGGAGAACCGCCAGCCTGATTGTGCTGATATTTTTACCGACAGTCGCAGGGTCAAAAAGAAAGGCAAGCGCGGCAAGATTGATTACCTGGTCTGTAATAACGTCGAAACACTGCTTTATATGATTGATTGGGGATGTGTTGACATCAATCCCTGGGCATCTACCACCAGTCATCCAGATGAACCGGATTATATCTGGCTCGATCTCGATCCAACTGTTGCGAATACGGAACAGGAAGATAAAGGATTTGCAATGGCCAGCGAAGTAGCCGTTGCTGTAAAAGAAGTACTGGACCACCATAAACTCAAAGGATTTGTAAAAACCTCCGGAAAAACCGGGATTCACATTTATATCCCATGCAGCGGGTTTGATTTTGAGCGCAGCCGGCTAATTGCCATTGCACTAGCTGATCAAGTGCATGAGCTGGTTCCACAGATCAGTACCAGGCATGAAACCATTAGTCATCGGGGCAATAAGGTCTATATTGACGCCAACCAGAACGACTATGCCGATACGTTGGCGGCACCTTATTCCGTACGGCCTTATCATCAGCCAATAATAAGTACCCCGCTGGAATGGAAAGAAGTAAAAGTAGGTTTAGACCGGTACGCTTTTACCATGGAAGCAGTTCAGCAGCGATTAAAGAAAAAGGGGGATTTGTTTAAAGGAATTTTAAATCCTAAAATCGCAAAGAGAAATAATACACGGTTAAAAACATTTTTAATGAAAGATAAGGGTAAATATGTCTGAACAGATTATTGAGCAAATTAAATCTTTCGCTGACCAGGCACATGGCGACCAGAAGCGTAAATATACTCCTGACCGGTATATTGTACATCCGATCCGTGTAATGGAAATTTGCAGGGAATATACCAAGGATGTTACCATTCTGGCTGCTGCCTTGCTTCATGATGTGCTGGAGGACACCGAAACCTCCGAAGCAGAGCTATTGGCATTTTTAAAAACTGTGATGCCTTTAAAAGATGCTTCTAGAACTTTAGCTTTGGTTGTGGAGTTAACAGATGTATACATTAAATCGAATTATCCAAAATGGAATAGGGCTAAGCGTAAACAAATGGAAGCACAAAGGATTGCCCAAACCAGTAGAGATTCGCAAACCGTCAAATATGCAGACATTATGGATAATGCGCTGGAAATTCTTCCCTATGACCGGGATTTTGGAAAGAAGTTTTTGCAAGAATGCCGCTCACTTTTAGCCGTGGCGAAAAAGGGAAATCCTGTCTTGAGAGACAGGGCGCTGAACGTCGTTAATGACGGCCTGGCAACATTTCAGCATTAACATGCTCTCTAGTACATTTCCGAACTGTGTTGTACCGCTTGAGTACAAAATTTAAGCAAACACTTTTACTCGTCACTATGAAATGTACTTTCACCTCCTATTTTCTTCTTCATTATTATATTCCTTTCTCCACTATTTTACCAAATATCTCTCCGCACATTCACTTAGCATAAATTGAAACATCAACGGCATACCGCTGCAAATTAAGCATTGGAAATGTCTTTTTGCCATTTCATGTCTATTTGTTTCAATACGCTGATAGTTCTACCACAGCCATCCGTCACTGAGGTTTCTAATAAACTGCCCGCTTTTTTTTCAAACACATAGCAAAGCTACGCACCGGCGCCGAGCATCCGAAAGTCTGCGCCGCCCTGGCGGCTTGCCTCCGGTTTTCTTAAAAAATCTCCACCGACTGTATCCGCCCGCAAAACGAAGTTGGGCGGCAGCCGGTCGTATTTTTTCGCGAAAAACTTTCTCCTGCCTCTGCCTGTGCGCATTCGCCTGCTATGGTTTGATAAAGCTGGTCAGTCAGTTTGCTCAAACCTCCGCAATGACGGATGGCCTAGTAGTCGAGTTATTCCAGCGGCAAGCATTGAGCGAATTGACTACCTGAACGGCAAATAGCCATAGTAAGTGCTCGACTTGAAGACAGCGGGTTGGTTGACTTGTCCCAATTGTTCGCTACTCGTGGAAAAGAGCGTCTGCCGGTACGCATCCGGCACTGATGAGGGCTAGCAGGTCGAAACGCTCATCAGTTTCTTCCAATCTCTAAACACGTTATGAACATGGAAAAGCTATTATCGCTCGTGCGAAAAAGCATCGCACATGGGTACCTGCCAGAAAATTGGCATGAAACGAAAGATGAAGTTATCGAAACGTATACCGGATATCTATCGCTTTCAAGCAACTGCGTTGAAATAGAAAGCGAATATTATCATGAGGAAAAAGACATTGATCTCTATGTTTATGACGGGGAGTACTTACGGTACATTCTTCTCGAAGATAGCATCCGCGTATACACAAGTCGACACGAATTCTTCTGCACCACGGCCCTTGATGACCATAGATATTTCGAATATCGGGATACCTATTATACCGACGGCGGCCTTGCAGATCATGGCCTGGTGGTTGTATCCAATGGAGATATTGCCCGCAGGGACGAGGTTTACTATTGGGAGTCGGACGATGAATTCCACTACGAAGAGGAGGAAGAGGATGGGGAAATCTGGGAATACCACACTGGCCCATGCCCTCCGGATTACAGACACGATACCACTTCACCAGGCATTGGGTTCGAAATTGAAAAGGGAGGCAGTCCTGAATTCTGCGGGTACTACGACAAAGTTGACCTTTTTGACTCCACTGGCTGCGTAATAGAGAAAGACGGTTCTGTAGAGTGGGAACTTAAAACACCAGTTTACCCTCTTTACTCCGCTGATGTTGAGAACATATGGCTCCCTCAGATTATCGACGCCATCAACGCTGAAAATCACGAAAACGCTGGTGGACATATTCACCTATCATTACCATCGAAAAGCGGACGACAACTCTTCGATTACTGCCGCCCGTACCTCCCGCTATTTATGGCGATGTATCCCAATAGGCTGCAAACAGACTACTGTAAGGGAAAACCGGAGTCGTCCCTTAAAACCGACGGAGAAAAGTACCAAGCTATAAAGCTCTGGGAAAATCGTATCGAGTTAAGATTTCCAGCGAAGGTATATAACATCGGAGCATTGACATTCCGGTTGGACTTCTGTCGGCTGATGATAAAGCGGGAGTATAAAAATATTGTGGCCGCTACGTTGGCAGCATTTGATCGGGAAACTAGCCTTAATCAGCTTGTTATGATCCACTACAAGGGCAGGGAATCCATACTGCTCGATCGCATTATAACCATATCCCAAAAGTACTTCAACACTGACCTGCTTAGAGAGAAAAGTATTGAGACCTTACTTAAAACCATTAAAATTCAGAAGCTATGTGTATCGCAATCCTAAATTCATCCAGCACTATCGACAAAATCACATTCATGACCTGTTGGGAAAATAACCCCGACGGAGCAGGTATAGCCTACATCGAAAATAATACGATAAAAATTCTGAAAGAAATGGACTTTCCTGAAAGGCTATATTTTAACTATGTAGAGCTGAGAAAGAACAACCTTGCCCCAATGATCATTCATTTTAGAATCGCCACTTCGGGAAGCATAGATGAAGATAATTGTCATCCATTCCCGGTGCATCCAGGATTGGTGATGGCTCATAACGGAATCCTGGATAATATTCCAGTAGAACCCGGCTCAAAAGTAAATGACACCAGGATATTTATAAACGACATATTAAGCATGTTACCTGAAAATTTTACTGAAAACACAGGCATCCAGCGTCTTCTTTCAGGATTTATAGGTGATTCAAAATTGGTATTCCTTGATAAGAACGGAAATTACGTGCTAATTAATGAAAGCCTTGGGCATTGGGATGATACGCATGAAAACTGGTTTTCGAATTATTCTTATCTGAACGAGTATGCTTGGGGCAACAGTCGGAGGCTGGCAAGGCATACGGCGCGGTATCCTGCAATCCACGGCTATGACGAATGTGATTGGGCTATGTGTGAAGGCTGCGAAAACTGGGTCGAAACCGAGGAACTGGTTCATGATAAGTACCTTGGTGCTATTATTTGCAGCGATTGTCAGGAATACTACTATCAGAATTTGATTCATGATGTGTAGAGGGAAGTTCGATTCATTTGTTCCAAGTGGATTATCCCTGTTAGTTTGATAATAATTTTTAAAGGCACAAAAAAGACCTGATACTTTTTTGAGTATCGGGTCTTTTTTTACAAAGGTTTTTAGACAGTCTCTGCTTCATTAAATATTATGGCAACATGTGCTAATTAATAATTCCAACGCGCTAGATCATTCGCCTATTTTCAAGAAATTACAGTTCTTATTCTTCCTCAACCGTTGATAAAATAGCTATGCCATTTAGCAATCCTGCCATTTCATATGATACACTAACACTGGTAATGTCACGGTCTTCACTTTTATTATATTTTTCAAATAGAGACTTGGCCCGCTCATAGGACTCCGGGAAGTCCTTTTTGTTTTGCTCTAAAAAGCTCAATGCAGCCATAATAAACCCTTCGGATGTAAATTCCATTTCTTTTTTTTCTAATAACAGATTGGCTGACTTGGAAACTTTCTCTAGCTTTTCAATCTTGGAATTTTGTATCACTATCAATACGGAAAGACAAGTAATCACGGCAAATAAAATACTTTTTGCGATCCACTTTTTTTCCCATTGTTTGGGATAAAAAAAGCCAATAATACCAATTACTG
>DATMSZ010000270.1:0-2497 GCA_035565175.1 Pseudosphingobacterium sp. | reverse complement strand
GTATAGAAAGAGGTACTGGATTTTCCATTTTGGCGAAATGATGGCAGTAATTGACTGTATAGGGCAGTTTTAAAATTATAGACGATCCAGATAGGCATACCTCTTATAACCCGTATTTCTGTTTTTTAATAGTTCCACATGAGCAGTAATATCAGAATAAGAAAGATCTGCGAACATTGTAATAAAATATTCGTTGCCCAAAAGACGGTTACCAAGTTTTGTTCCCTGGAATGTGCAAGACGCAATTATAAACTCCGTCAAAAGAATAAGAAGGTAGAAGACTCCAATGTTGAAACCAAAGACAAAATGCTGCAATCAGCATTAGGCTCCCAGGTTGTTTATGTTCCTATACAATTACCGCCCCAGGAACCCAGTGAACTCGTCGATATTAAAACCTTATCCGCTATCACCCGGATAAGCCAGCGTACTTTATTCCGGTTGATAAAAAGCGATAATGAGTTTCCACGACTCCGTATTGGCCGCAGTCTTTTCTTTCACCGGCAAACAGTTATGAAGAACCCAGTAGATGATGATACTGTTTTCAGATCTTCCATTTTTGCGTTACTTACCGGCTTCCGCTTCAGCGCCATTAAAATATTAAAATGGAGTGACCTGCATTATTCTACTCCACTGGATTCATGGTACGCCTATATCGTAGATCCCAAGCCGGGACGCTCTTTTAAACATTATATCAGCAAACAGGCATTTGCCATCCTCGGAACCAAACCGGAGGAAGATGGCCTGGTATTTCCGGATCTTAATTATTCCCGGACACGCACAAAGCTCCAGGAATGGTTTACCAGCGTACGTTTGAAAGACAAAGCCAAGTTTCACAACTGGCGGCACAAATACGCAACGGACCTGATTGAGAAAGGAGAAGATATATATGTAGTCAGTAAAATGCTGAACCATAAACATGTGAAAACAACCCAAATTTATGCGCAAGTGCCTGATGTGACAAGGGCCAAAGCCGCCAACAAGGCTATTTATGATCACTTAAACTGAGGATTATGGCTTCAATAGAACAACGATTATTGTGTATGGAATCTGATATCCGGGAGATCAAATCGTTAATGATTGAATTACTGGAGAGCGTTACAAAAAAACGCAGACCCGCTGGCGGTGGTGATATTATGTCTGTAAAGGAATTGACGGATTTTCTCCGGTTGGATGCAAATACTATTTATAACAAGTGTGCGAAAGGAGAGATACCTCATTTTAGAATGGGGAAGCTGTTGAAGTTTAAGAAGTCGGAAATATTGGATTGGGTGAAGGGGCTGGAGAATGGTTTGGATTGTTCGGTGGATGAATATGTTAATCGGTATATGCAGCAGAAGGTTTTTAAGAGTTAGTTATAGTCGGTTTCGTTAATAGCCAGCGGAAGAGTGAATTGTTTGGAATTTCCGAATAGTTCAATTTTTCCCTTTTAAGGAATTTTAGCTAACGGTATTACTTGCACAATAACATTGTTAGCGGTATCATACATTTTATAGTCAAAATATTGATTTGCAAATGGTTAATAGGAACATCTTCGTTCTGAGATTAGCCACTTTTACAATAATAACGCTTATATTTGCACAATAACATTGTTAGTGTTATCGTGCAAAACTTATGTTATGAATGATTTAATTCAAAATTTTAAAACATATATTACTCATACTCTAGGCGAAGAGTTAAAGCTAGAAAAACTACTAGAGGGATCTTTAGATAGCTTGCCTCTTTATTTAATTAAGGGCTATACCTTATACAAAGGTAGTATCCAAAATAAGCCAATGATATTTGCCTACACACAGGACAAAAGCAATCACACTCCCCAGAGACTAAAAAAAGATGCTGAAGTACTAAGTAATACATTAAAGCTGCCAATAGTCTATGTATTCTCAACCCTGGAATCATATAACCGTTTACGATTAGTTGAAAAAAAAATACCTTTTGTTGTTCCTCAGAAACAGTTATATATACCTTTTTTAATCATCAGTTTTACAGAAATTAAAGAGAAAAAAAATAAAAGCCGGGAATGGTTGAGTCCTGTGAGTCAATGCATACTATTATATCATCTGGAAATCGAAAGACTAGATGGCATTAATTTTAATTCCATTGGACGCATAATTGGATATTCTTCTATGAGTATTACAAGGGCTGCTGAAGAATTGGAAAGTTTTGAGCTGGTCAAAATAGAAGGAGAAAGGAGAGAACGATTTTTGAAATTTGGAGAAGCAAAAAATGAATTATGGAATGCTTCATTACAATATCTAAGTTCCCCGGTTAAGGCTAGCATGTTTTTGCGCAGGCTACCTACTGGACTGCAGGCGCTAAAAACATACGACAATGCATTGTCTTTTTATTCAAACCTATCTCCAGGAAATAAACCAGCCTACGCTATCGGGCCAGAGGATTTTAAATATCTTAAAAATGAATTAGATAGCCTAGGAGTCGACTACTTTGAAGGTGAAATACATTTGGAAGTATGGAAATATTCTCCTAGAATTTTATCACG
>DATMSZ010000269.1:0-4692 GCA_035565175.1 Pseudosphingobacterium sp. | reverse complement strand
GGTGATAAATAAAATTCCGGTGAAAGCGCAAATTTAAATTTCATGTAGATTGTGTCTGCTCCAAAAGGACAAAAATGCATGCTGTTAATTTCCTGGTTATGAATTTTGTTAGCAAGCATTTTTCTTAGGTAAAACAATTTTAATCACCCATATACGCTATCAATACCACACTAACTCCTAACCAATTACCAGCGTAATCTGTGTGGTGTCTTACCATTGTCTGACCGGTGTCTGACTTTTTCTCAAACCATCCTCAGACGATCCTCAGATCCACGTCACATACCGGTAGAAGAATGCTGGGAGAAAGGGAGAGCTTGGTCAGGTATTATGGAGTAAGCTAACCTCTGTTTTTAAAGGAGCTCCCTTCGGGTCCTATTCGCCCCATCGTCACGGTATATCCACCCTATATTCGCCTTTTGGGTAGTAAAAGCGGGACTTTAGCGGTAAAGTAGCGAGAGAATAGCGGCTAAGGAAGGGGTGACGCATCTTCCTGGATTAACCTAATAATTGCGCCATCCATACTGTTAAGTTCCCGCATGCTGGATCATCTTCCTTATATTGCAGAACTCGAAAATTGTGGGATTCAAGAAGTAACTGGTATTGGTGTGTGTCCAGCGAACCGTGAAACAGGTTTATTCCACCGTTCATTCCCCAAGTCTCTCCGTGTTCTTTCCCTGAAGTGAATAGTAGTACCCCCTGGGCATTCAAATGTTTTTTGAAAATATCGAACATCGGAGGCTGATCGTCAGGGGAGAGATGAAAGAAACTATTCCAGGCAATAATGGCATCAAATTTCTGGTTCAGTGAAAGTTGACGCATATCTGCTTGCAAAAAATGTGCAGAAGGAAGGTTTTTCCTTGCGATGTTCAGCATGCGATGGCTGCCATCAATCCCCGTAACGTTCATACCTTGCACTAAGAGATAATTCATCATTGGCATCCCGGTTCCGCAGCCAAGATCCAGTACACTCGCTCCTTTACCTATAATTTCGATAAGTCTATCAAGGTAGGCTTGCTCCGTTAATCCCTGATATCGATTTTCTGAAAACCATTCGGCGATGTCATTGTACGCTTCAAAAACGTTCCTTGTTTTGTTTTCCATAAAATCTGATTAAATACTAATATTACATGTAAATATAATAGGTATTAAAACCAAGTTTAAGCTAATCTCACCAAAAGACATCATAGATTACTCCATTCTTAGACTTTTTATGGGTTTTACGGTTGCAGCTTTAATGGATCGGTAACCTACCGTTAAGGTTGCAATAACAAATGTTACGCCAACGGCACTTATAAATATTTCCCAACTTATGGGAATGCGGTAGGAAAAATCTTGCAGGTACTTGTCCATTCCCCACCAAGCAATCGGCATAGCGATAATAAACGCAATTAATAATAGTCTGGCAAACTCTTTTCCGAAAATCCAGAGAATATTAGGAACACTGGCACCCAATACTTTCCGTATGCCAATTTCTTTTGTTTTATGTAAAGCCATAAAGGAAATCAGGCCGTAAAGCCCTAAACATCCAATGAGAATGGCTACGAGCCCGAATCCTTGCACAAGCCGGAGCATAATACGATCCACTTCATAAAATTCAGCAATGGAGTCATCCAGAAAGTTATACGAATAGACGTAATCGGGGTAGGTTTCATTCCATATCCGTTCAAAAGAGGTCATTAACGGCGTTAGTTGTTTTCCCCCTAGCTTAATGGAACAATTAAAGTAATAGGCGGTCCAAGTCATTAAGCAGATAGGATCCTTCTCGGTATGGAAAGATTGATTATAAAAATCCTTCATTACCCCAACAATAGTTCCTTTATATTCTCGGCCATTGATAGCTATTTTTTTGCCTAGTACTTCTTCCGGATCAGACAGATTGAGTTTTTTAACAAATGTTTCATTTACCAAAAACTCATTAATGGTGTCTGAAGGGAACACATTTCTACCTGCTACCAATTGAAGACCAAACGTAGATAGGTAATGCTCATCACCGAATTTCATGTTAATGTTCCAGCGCTCATCTTCCGGGTGATTATCATACTGTACACTTGTGGCGTTATTGGAGGTGCTGGCAGGAGGGCGATAGTTGAGCGACACCTGTTCAACCCCGCTTAGCGCTTCTAGTCGGCTCTGCAATGTTTTCATTTTGGATACCTCACCAGGAGTAGGGATGGGAAGGCTTACCACTGCTTCTTTGTTAAAGCCTAGATCCGCGTGTTGCGCATAGCGTATTTGACCGGCTATAACAATAATACCGATAATCAACAGCTGTGAGATAGCGAATTGGCCTATAACTAAAATGCGGCGAAGCGATAATCCGCCAATTTCTTTTTGGTTGATTTTGCTTTGCAAAGCCCGGATGGGTTTGAAACCTGAAAGCACCAATCCGGGATAAGAACCGGAGAGAAAAATAACCATTGAAATCAGGATACCAATAAATAGGGGCATTTGCCAACCGTTAAAAAGTTGTAGCTGAACTTCCGTCTGCAGCCATTGGTTAATAATCGGTAGCGTTATCGAGGCTATGCCTTGGGCAAGGACGGTGGCCAACAAAGTAATGATGGTGGTTTCCGCTATAAACTGCCAAAATAACTGCTTGCGCTTACTGCCTAAGACTTTACGGATGCCAATCTCTTTCGCGCGGTTTATAGCTTGAGCAGTTGCCAGATTAATGAAATTGATACAAGCGGTTACCAACAAAAGCAACCCGATGAATGACAGCGCCCATAAGTAGCTTTTGTTGATATATCCATCAAGCTGGGTGTTGAAATGTATGTCGTCTAGGGGTTGCAGTTTAAATTTCCAAACGTTCGCCTGCTTCCCTTCATAGTACTTCTTAGGTAAATTTGTCAATGCGTTAATAGCATCTTCTTTTTTTGCGTTCTTTTTTAATAAGACGTAACACTTTGAACCCTTGTATACGCCACCCCAGTTGGTGTCATCATCAAGAAAGGAAAGAAAAATCTCTTGCGTTACCTGGGTATTGCTCGGTAGGTTCTTCAGTATCCCTTTTACTACGTAATCTTTTTCATTATTTATTTTCAATACTTTGCCTATAGGGTTTTCGCTTCCAAAATATTTTCCGGCAATCCGTTCCGTAATTAATGCCTCATCTGGCTGATGAAGCAGCGTTTTATGATCACCGTGGAGCAGAGGATAATCAAACATGGAAAAAAACGCAGGCTCTGCATAAGCAACGCCTTCTTCTTCTTGAAATTTTTTATTGTCGGCAGATCCTGGTAAAGAAACAAGTGTGTTGTTGTAGCTAACAAAGCGGGCAACCTGTTCTGCAAAGCTGAAATCATTTTCAATAGCTTTGGCTAAGGGTCTGGGCGCACCCGGCGATCGACTTAGTATTTCATCATGCCATTCGGTTGTTACCCGATAAATACGGTCCTTTTTGGTGTGGAAAGTATCAAAACTCAAATGATAACGTACCAAAGCGAAAATTAATACGGCACATGCAATGCCTAAAGAAAGACCAAATATATTGATAAACGCAAATGATTTATGCCGGTTTAAATTTCGCCATGCGATTTTGAAGTAGCTCTTTAACATTTTTTATATTAGCTGTCAGTAAAAGTTTTCTGCTTACGCCATCAATTTTATTGCTGATGCACTTAAGTCGATATGCTACACCAAATGTACTGCCATATTGAAAAAGGAAACTTATAACCCCATTTGAGGAGAGGGGAGCTATTCCAGTTGTTCGATAACGAACACCTGTTGTGCGTAATCGGACAACAAGGTGGGTATTAAAAGTATTAAGCCGATTAGAACATCTAATCGGCTCAATACCATTTAAAAAATTGCTTTTATGAATCTAAATGAAACCCGCAAGGCAAGCTTTTATTAATCATCCCAATCGTCTTCATCATAAAAATCTTCGGGGTGTCTGTCTAGCGGAATGTCGCTCACAACGTTAATTCTCGCCCTTCCCAAATCAACATTCAGCAAAAATGCTGGAATACTAGCAGAGAATTGCCATTTTCCACTATTCATGTAAACGTATCCTGCACGATAAGGGTCATAAAACGTTGCATAATCACGGAAATATACATGGCGACTAGCGTCGTAATGATGCGCCCTGGCCCAACTTGGCAAACCATGTTTCCTGACATCTTTCATATACTCTTTACGCCTTTTACGATCTTCCTTATAAAATTCTCGTTCTTTTTTACTTGCCTCTCGGGCGTATTCGGCACGTTTTTTATCACGCTCGCGATAGTATTCATCGCGTTTTTTTGCACTTTCTTTTCTGTGCTCCCAATATTTATCGTCGTCATGTCGTTGAGCATTCACCTGTATGGTTCCTGCCAACGTAATGACAGACGCTGTTAGTATCGAAAAAATAATCGTTTTCATGATCGTTATATTAAATAATCGGAACGGGATTGAACTGATTAATACCGTTCTTTCAATATGGACATGTTGACGGTGAAAAGGTTTAATTTATTACCGGGGCAGAGGAGATGGATCTTCTAAAAGCAGGATATTGTTAAGCGCCTAAATAAAAAGGCAGTTGTTGCCGCAACTCATTCTGATCAATTAATTCAGGATCTTGGAATTGTTTGCGAAGCAAATATATGGGGAATTTTAGCTGCAAATTAGTAGTCTCTACGACGGCTTCGTCTGATGAGAAATAATGATTTTTGTATTCACCAACGAAGGGGTCGATTTCCTGTAAGCGGA
>DATMSZ010000268.1:0-4820 GCA_035565175.1 Pseudosphingobacterium sp. | reverse complement strand
CGGCAGGTTTTTGATTTTAATATTACCTTGATGCCAATATTCGTAAGACCCTATTGTAACATCAGGCCCTCCATTTATGCTCTGTTGGTATTGCCACATTTTTCCATTACCACCTAAGTTTAGGCGGAAAGTTTGTTTCAGTTTTATAATCTTAAAATAATTGGGATCTATTATACCCACAGCTGAAGGAATCAATTCCGCGTCAGGGTTGCGGTGTGTTACTGCCTTGTAATAGACATCCCCTCTAAATGTATATTTTGTTGAAACTACATCGACACCGTTGTGCAGGTTTGTACTCTGTTTTTGAATTAACCTTGAAAATTTGTCATAATAGTTGACTGTTGTAATCCAAAGATTTCCATTTGGATTATCTGGGTCTAACACTTTTACTTTTGTGCCAGTGATTAAGTTTTGCGTTCTATTTGATCGTAAAAACGGAGATAGATAAGTAGGTTCACTTACGATTGGGAAGGCCGACTGATCAAAGGTAAAATTTAGCAGGTCGCCGGTATATTCAGAATAATAAGTGGTAGACAATATCTGTACATCAGTAATAGAAGTTGGATATGTGGACCCGGAATTGAAATTTCTTAAATAGTAAAAAAGAGAGGGAGGTTGATAGATCGGAGTTGTTTGTGTGATGGTAGTTTGAATATCGTCTTTAAACAACCAACTCTCCCATAATCCAGTTATAACCGGATTATTGAAAGCGTTATAAATTGTTACAGCCCAAAGATGATCCTTCCTCAAGTTTCCATCCTGTCTTAAAACTATCCTATCCCAATTGTCAAAAATGAAATATTCTTTCTCTTTACCCGGAATCTTCTTTTCAGTTTGTCTGCCCTTTTTATCGTAGAAATACTGAAAACATAGATTTGTCCAGGCTGCTTCAGTTAAGTCGAAAGAAACGGTATTCCCGCTTATAATTGGAACACATGCCAAGGGTGGTAATACACCTCTGAGCCTGCCGAAATTATCATAGACATATGAAGTGTAGGCATAGTCAGATGGATTTGGGCTAACAACATTATTTATTTTTTGAATTTTTAAAACGACTTTACCTTCTTTATCTCTAAAAGTTTCCGAAACATTCCCGTCTTCATCAGTAGCAATATATCTTGATAGTTCGTTTAACCCATAATTACCTTCGTATTTGGGTTTATCCGAATTGTTGTATCCTATTGACCATTTAGGATATCCACCTGTGAAAGTAACAACGGACGAACCGTTAATCACGTTCCATTGGGAGTTAGTGCTTTCAATTAGTGATTTAAATCGTCCACTTCCAATCCATGAAATGCCTGGAGAGAAAGTCTTCAAAATTTTATTCAGGGGTGAGTTGTCGAATTCGGTCCTTCCAAATGGTTCCTGATAGGTAAGAGGGGCAATAGGATTCGCGTTATATGTATTATTTAGTCCGATACTTGGATTTAAATCCATTTTGCCTGTGCTTGCTGATGCATCCAACGTGTACGGTAGGAAGGTATATGTTTGGCGGCCAATCTTATCATATTGATAAGATTGTATTATGTCACCATCATCATCAGACACTTTCTTGAAAACTTCTTGTATTGGCCTTTGCAACCCGTCGATATAAGTGGTTTTAATTCGTGCATCTGGGTATACAAGGGGGAGGTCGGGTCCAACTTGAACTGGTTTTTCTAATTCCCATTCTCTTTTAAAAGCAGGAATTATGGACGTACCATAAGGTTGTATAATATCCGAATAGTTATGACTCGGTGGCAGTTGCTCTGTAGGAATATTGTCTGTAGGATCTTGTGTTTGCTGAGCAAATACAAGATCACAATACAGAGATAGTATTAAAAACGGAATGTACCATTTCATAGGATGTATATTTTAAGTTGATTAGTTGTTAACACCTTGGTTGTAGCGAAACTGCTTTATTATATTGCCGTCTTGATCAACAATCTCAATTAGTCGTCCGAATAGATCGTAGATATTGTTTTGAACGACATTCTGTTCATTGCAGGTTGATCTTATTCCGGATAAAGATTCAAAAGAATATGTCTTCATTGCACTTCCAACAGGAGCTAAGCGGATTTCATCTACCTGCGTACCGGAGGGGATGTAACAATTAGTTCTACCAGTAAATGTGCCAGAAAATAAAGTCCATCCTAACAAAGTTGTTTCTCCTTCCGATGTTAGAGATATGCTGGGACCGGTGTTAAATTGGACCAGCGGAGGACCAGATTTTGACCACATACTTATTTTATAAGTTTGTAGCGGATTTAAACTTTTCATTAAAACTATGGGGTTTCGGGTTGGCTTTGCTGATCTCTGACCAGAATAGCCCTTTGAATTGTCAATGTCGATAGTTTCCAGTAACCAGCCACCTTCGGCGTCTTTCCCATTTTCAAAACTTGTATAGGCGAGGTCTTTTTCTGAAGCATTAGTTGCTTCGGCTATTATTTGAAACCCATCATACAACATTGCCCTTTCCAGACCCGATTTATTAACCCCAGTCAGCAACCCACCATCATTGTAATAGAATTTTTCGTCTTCATAATAATAATCCGAAAGGGTGGTCGGCAATAAAGAATTGGTGGGTGAAATTGTTCCAATGACGCTTTCGGCTAGAGGTTCTTTAAGTTGCATTTTAAATACTGAGCCTGGTTGTACTCGATAAATTCCATTCGCTCCATCTATGAATACATCTTTAAATGTTTTTATGTCCGATGATAAAAAAAATGCAGGACTGTTGCTGGTTTCTCTGAAAAGGTAATCAGACCGGACAACTTCACTTGATCTATTCGCATTTACCAAGTTGGCAAACCCCACGTTTTGAGCATTAGACACATAGTCGTAAACTCGGTAAAATCTCTTCTCCAAAATTCTCTGATCTGTTGTTTTGTCAATTTGTTTTACTAAATGTTGTTTTGCATTGTAGAAGTATTCGGTAGTTTTGGATAAAATATCAACGCCCGAATAATCGTTTTGAATAACTCTTGCAAGATTTGAGAAACCACTCACAGGATAATATTCCAATTTGTAAAAATCCCAGGGTATACTCGTATTGCTGCAATTTTGATTTGTGATACCTTGAGGCCATCCTACTTTAACATCATATTTGACACTTCGGAAGTGGGACAAAACGGAGGGGTCAGGAAAGTTTGTTCCTGAATTATATTCATTAAGGATTTGTTGTACCAATCCTCCGTTAGAATTATAGATACTTTTTTTCTTCAATAATCCAATCTTCCAATCATTTATATACTGACGATTTGCATAAGGCAGATCATCACTGGCATTTGGCACTAGATTAAGTTCGTTCCCATCAACCAGGTTCGAAAATTCATAAACTTCCTTTCCTCCTTCGCCATTCTGGCCATTAAAGACTGTAACTCGACTATAGCCAACTGAGGACCCCTTATATGTGTAGCCCCAGGACGCAACGTTTGAATTAGTTGTGGAGAGCCTAGCACTCCCATGTTCAGTACATTCAATGTCTCTTGAATATTTTGGAATAGAAAATAATATACCTGAGTTAGTATTATCAGCATTTAGATACTCAATTCTTTTTACTATATCATTTGTATGAGAGATGCCATCAAAAAGCGTTATCTTCTTTATTCGAACACCGCCTCCCATTGTTTGATTGTTTTGCAGGCCCGTATGAAAATCATACATCCTGCCCATGTTTGGTTCAAATTCGTATTCAACGCTGGAGTTATCATTGAAGCTTATTTTTTTTAGCATGTTAGATGTTATATAACTACCATTTGCTTCTCTTGTTCCTTCACCTGGCCAAACGATTGTAGGGGGGTGTGAAACCCACCCCAGTTCTGGATCAACTTGTAATAGCCCCAGGTTATTTACTCCGTTATTGTAACCCCAATGGTCGATTGAGTACCGGGTTTTGTTCGGGAGAAAAGTGTTCATATCGTAATCGAACTTATAACTTAGGTTCGCATATTGTGGCGTAACAGATATACTATCCAACTTTAACCTTAAGTTGTGGTTGTTGCCCCAGGATTGAGTGCCATTGTTAGCATATGGTAAAGTGCCGTTTCCTGTAGTGTAGAAATAGGACTGATGAAGATTGTAAATTGTGGTTGGATTTGAATTTCTACCAAGACGGATTTCTTTCAGTGGATAACTATATAAGTCGGGGGCTATATTAATAGCATCTAGTCTTGGTACATTGCTATAAATAAAATTAATTGTAGCACCGTCAGGGAATACAATAGTTTTTAAATAAGGTCTACATACGACCTGGTAGCTGGTATTATAAATTACATCATTGTCACCGGGAAATCTGTAACAGTAGGTGTTGTCTGACTTTTTAACAGATCTTGTTTGGGGAGCACCCATGAATTTTGACTCAAAAATTAGATTAGCATCGGTGGGAAACTTATTCGTGTAGTTGAACACTATCTCACTGCCGTTATAAGTGGTTATTTTTTCTATTTCCCATTCGGTGATAGGCGATCGCTTACCGTTCACCATAGAGTTATACAGTGTTGGGCATGGTCCTTCACTTGGGCAAGGTGTAAAAACCGAACTTCTAGTCCAACTAAGCGATCTAAAGGAATATTTATTTCCGTTTTCATCTGTAATAGTAAACCTATCGATGAAGCTGTTTGCCGAAAACATTGCATAAGGATATTGGTCGTTAAATTGATATTCTATTCTCCAATCACAGGGATCAAGTGGAAATATTTGTTGATTTTTACCTATTACAAACCTTACAGACTTTCCTCCCAATGTAACAGTGAAAACATCTAACTCAGGATCTTGATTAGAAATGTAATAGGAACGAATTTGCTCTCCAGAGCTACTTAAATTAATTGCAACTGGAT
>DATMSZ010000267.1:0-10547 GCA_035565175.1 Pseudosphingobacterium sp. | reverse complement strand
TTAGAATCGTTTATTTAATTCGTCTTGCAAACGCCTATTTAATTTTTGTTCACGTTCCATTGCCTTTTTGCGATGCTGCTCAAACTCCTCTTTCAGTTCATCAAGCGTTTTCTTAGCCTCCGCTGTTACGGCATGGCTTTGTCTATAACGATAAACGTAGAAGAATAATGCAAACATTAATATGCCAATTAGACACCACACAAAGGTGTTATAAGCGCCTTTAGATAAAAGTATACCGAGGAAACTGAAGCTTTCTTTTTGATCTTTCGTGGTTTTAAGCTCTTGGTTTATTTGGATTAAACTGTCCTTTAAAGAAGAAACTTCGTTATCATGATTGCTCAATGTAGTATTTACATTACTGAGTTTGGATTGCATTCCCTTCAAGGAATCAACTATATTATTCTTTAGTTTTTCTAAAGAAGTCTTTTTTACGACTTTATATTCTTGGTAATTATTGGATGAATTATATATATAGTCGAACTGACTTGCAATAGTTCCTCCGTTTAAAGAATTATTGAGTGTGCTGACTGTCTTCGGTTGGCTGCTTTTGTTATCGCTAGGAGTGGATTGGGCTAAAGAGAAAAGGGGGATGGCTATCAAAGATGCGATTAATATGATTTTTTGTTTTTGCATAGTAGGTAAAATGTTTTAATGTTTTTACTTTTCGCAAATATACGTATCCTTATTGCGGCGACCTAAAAAAAAGTAAGAAAGCTGAAAAGGTTTATATCATATAAGCGCATAAAAAAAGCACTTAAGATGCTTTTAAGTGCTTCGGGGGATAGTGGAGGCTATAGGATTCGAACCTATGACCCTCTGCTTGTAAGGCAGATGCTCTGAACCAGCTGAGCTAAGCCTCCTATTTTTAATATTGTAAGAACTTTTTGTGGAGGCTACTGGATTCGAACCAGTGACCCTCTGCTTGTAAGGCAGATGCTCTGAACCAGCTGAGCTAAGCCTCCTTCATTTATTAAGCTTTATTTGATAAGCTTATTCCCGTTTGGGAATGCAAATATAGAGTTGTTCGTTAATATTGCAAAATATTTTTTCATAAATTATTCGTTTTTTATGTAAGTGGATAATTGTTAGCTTATTGCAGTTAACATGATTTTCTTTGTCATGCTAACAGAAAGGTTAAATGGGCAATAATCAACGTTATATCGGAATTCAAAATAATAGAAATCGATAGCAAGTAAATATGCGTTTAAGATTGGGGCAATTTTAATGTGTTAAAAAACAGATTTCTTAAAAGATCAATTAAATTTTGATTTATCACTAGTTTGTCATACTTTTAGAAAGCCAATTGCAAATCTAATGTGTCAAATGGGCGGCCACTATTTTTAGGTCGCCCATTTTTTATTTGGCATAAAATTTGTTATTCGCTAATTATATATTGTCTTAAGTTGTTATTGATAGGTAATATCCTTAGACAAATCGGAAAAGTCTTTTCATAATTTAGGTTTATAATTGGTTAGTAAAATCCTGACGCTCATCGTCAGGATTTTCTTTTTAATGGCTGTATGCTACTCGCGAGCTGCTTAAAGTACTACAGCTGCGAGGTGATTTCTTTCGAAAGAGGCTTTGTAGCAGAACGATATCGATGAATCAGTTTTCCATTCTCATCAATTAGGAACTTTTCAAAGTTCCATTTGATCTCGCCGGTAAAGTCGGGATTCTCTGCACTGGTTAAATAGGCAAATAAGGGGTTAATATCATTTCCTTTTACACTGCTTTTCTCAGATAGTAAGAAGGTTACACCGTAGTTTTCCTCGCAGAAACTTTTGATATCCTCATTCGCACCGGGTTCTTGACTTCCAAAGTTGTTGGCAGGAAAGCCAATGACAACTAATTTGTCTTTGAATTTTTTAGAAAGTTCTTCCAGTTCCTTATACTGAGGTGTAAAACCACATTTAGATGCGGTGTTTACCAAGAGTATTTTTTTGCCTTTGAATTGCGATAAATCAATAGTCTGGCCGTCTATCGAAGTGATTTTAAACTGGTAAATATTGTCTGCAGGCAATGTTACCAATAACGTTATAACTAATAGCAACGTTTTCATATTTATGAGTTTTAAACAGTTTCTCTTTCGATAACGAAGTTAAATAATTCTTCAATAGGACGGCGAATTATTTTTCCAATTTGAACTGCATATTGATTGCATACAATTCTTAGTTGGTCACTAAAATAATAGGCTATAGAACCTACAAAATGAAAAATATGCTGTTGATAGTCGGGGAATAGTAAAATGTTCGTTTTAACGAATTCTTCAAATCCTTTATGCAATAAACCTTGGATATATGGATGTTCCTGGTTGCTCTCCATAAAAGGTGCAAAAGAAGCAAGATAGGTATTAGGGGAGGTGCGTTGATATACGTTTTTAATGACAATTTCCTTATTCACACGATAGGTATGCTCAAATTTATAAGCCAACTCTTCAGGCATAGCTTCGTAAAGAAAAGCAGTAAGTAACTTTTTTCCAAACCAAGCTCCGGACCCTTCATCACCTAGAATAAACCCTAATCCCTGTTTTGTAGGCTGTACTTGTTCTCCATCAAAGAAAGTGACATTTGATCCAGTGCCAAGTACTGCTGTATAACCACTGTCGTTGCCACAGGTAGCATAAGCAGATCCAATGAGATCTGTTTCGACTGATATAAAGGCATTTTTAAAAATTTGTGATAAGGCATTTGACACCATTTCTCTTCTGTCGGGATTTGTACATCCTGATCCAAAGAAATAAAGCTCCGAAATCTGACTGGCGTAAGGGATGATATCGGTTATGTTCTGTACAATCTTTACAATTTCCTTTTCGGTGGTAAAAAATGGGTTTAGTCCTCTAGTTCTAAAAGTTAATGGCTCACCATTAGGAAGCGCAAGCATCCAATCGGATTTATAGGAACCACTATCTACGACTAATATCATAGTTATTATTCACCAGGTTTTAAGTATGTTAACGTATATGCAAACTTAGCTAAAGTTGCGAGTATTTGCAAGAAATATGCTATTCTATAAGGATGTAGGTTGATAGTTTTAATCGAGCGTTAGTGATCCTGAGATTTGTTTTAACGCAATTTCAGCCATTTTTGCCTCATATTGCGCATTGCTGAAACGTACACTAGCATCTACATAGTTTCTCTGGGCCTCGCGAAACTCTAATGGTGTAATACTTCCTAATCGATATTTCTCTAACGTGATATCCATGTTTTGTCTTGCCACCGATTGATTTTTATTTTCAAGTTCAACAAGTTCAAGGTTAACTAAGTATGTTTGGAAGGCTGCTGATAGTTGCGATAAAATTCCTTGATTGATCTTTTCTAAACTTATACTTGCGTTATCTATTTCTAAAGATGCATTTTTTTCATTTCTCTTCTGTAGAAAGCCGTTAAAGATGTTTACGGAAGCAGATGCTCCATAACTAAATCCGTTTCCGTTGTTTTTCGTAGCGAAACCTAGCTCGGCCGTGGTACGTGTACGTGTATAGGCCGAATTTAGACTAATGGTTGGATAACGTTGTCCTTTAATCTGTTTAAGATTTAGTTGTGCAATTCTTCGATTAATGAGAGCTGCCTGCAGGTCTGGATTATGTTGTAGCGCTAAGTTTAGTAAAAGATCGTATTTTAAGTTATCTTCAATGCTAATACTGTCGGTTACATCAAATGTTGTATTTACATCCCTAGCCAAAACTTCGTTAAGCTTAATTTTTGTATTGCCGAAAAGCACATTTTGACGCATTAGATTGGTTGTATCTGTATTCAAATCAACCTTAGAAGCAAGTACTTCAAGCTTCGATGCTCTGCCTATTTGATAGCGGTTTTCTGCCATTTCAAGTCTATAGCGCGATAGATCTAAAGCGGTTCTAAGCGCATTGAGCTGCTGTTTTTGTTGTACTAAATCAAAATATTGGCTCACCACATTAAATACAGTGGCTAAAACAGATTGTTGAAGATTTGCTTCACCCAATTTCTTTAACTCTTTTAATTGATCGTATCTAGCAAACATTTGAAATCCATCAAAAATCGTCCAATCCAGATTTGCACCATAAGCCAGTGAAGTGTTTTTAGCACCTTTTAGTGATCTAGTTTCTCCACTAAGCAGTGTTTGTGTGGTGTTTTGTAATGCAGCAGAAGAAGAGGCATCGCCCGTTACACGCGGCAACATACCCGCATTTGCAACGGTTGCATTGTTTTCTGCTACGACGACATCATTGCTGACTAAGCGTATATCATAGTTTTGCTTAAGAGCTATTGCAATAGCGTCTTCGAGGCTAAGTGTTTCTTGACCGTAGACAAAATAAGGGGCAATATTTATTATCAAGAAGATACACAATAATTTTTTCATAAACGTATAAACTGTTTATAGTGTTGGTTGCACGTCTTTTAATTCTTGTTTTTCTATTTCTTCCGCCTCTATCAAGTCGAGATTTGGCTTATATGGACGTGACCACAATGAATAAATAGCAGGAATAACGAATAAGGTGAGTAATAACGAAAACATTGTTCCTCCTACAATGACGACTCCCATTCCAATTCTGCTGGTCGCTGCAGCTCCCAAAGCCATGGCAATAGGAAGAGCACCTAGGGCTATCGCAAAACTTGTCATCAATATTGGTCTTAAACGGGCTTCTGAAGCTTCCAAAATAGCTTCTTTGACCGTTTTACCTTCTTCTTTCAGCTGATTAGCAAATTCAACGATTAAAATACCATTTTTTGTAACCAAGCCGATAAGCATAATGGTTCCTATTTGGCTAAATACATTCCAGCTTTCTCCGACAACCCATAGAGACAATAGAGCCCCTGCAACAGCCATTGGTACTGTAAGTATGATAATAAATGGATCAAGAAAACTCTCAAACTGGGCCGCTAAGATAAGATACACCAATAATAATGCTAATCCGAAAGCAAACATGGTGTTCGAGCCACTTTCTTTAAAGTCTCGTGATTCGCCACCTAAGTCGGTTGAAAAGCTTTCATCTAGTACTTTTGCTGCTATTCTGTCCATAGCATCAATACCATCACCTAAGCTTACTCCCGGAGCCAACCCTGCCGACACCGTTGCAGACATAAACCGATTGTTATGGTAAAGCTGGGGAGGACTTGAACGTTCTTCTATACTTACAACATTGTCTAACTGTATAAGCTGCCCGTCACTGCTGCGTACAAAGATCGATGCTAAATCAATAGGAGAACTTCTATCGACATCATCGAATTGACCAATTACTTGGTACTGTTTGCCGTTCATAATGAAATAGGCAAACCGCTGACCACTTAAGGATAGTTGCAACGTTTGGGCAACATCTAAAACAGATACACCTAAACTTTGTGCTTTATCACGGTCAATACTTATATTAAGTTCCGGTCGATTAAATTTTAGATTAATATCAACTACGGAAAAGGCGGGGTCATCATTCGCCTTGTCCAAGAATTCAGGAATTTTTTCCCTTAATTTCTCGAATGTTGTAGCTTGAATAATATATTGTATTGGTAAGCCTCCCCGCCTGTTTACTGAAATGGTAGGTTGTTGTGTTACGAATGTGCGCGCTTCATTATATTTTTTTGTCTGCTTCGTTAAGGCCTCGGCAATGTCATTTTGAGACCTTTTCCGTTCCTCTGGAGACACCAAAGACAGGCGCATCATACCGCTATTAACAGAGGATGAGCCGAAACCCGGAGAAGTAATCACCAAATTGACCGATTTTTCAGGGACAGAATCATTTACTAATTGAGATAGTTCCGTCATAAACCTGTTCATATACTCGTAAGAACTTCCTTCCGGCGCGGTTACGTTCACCCTGATCATACTCCTATCTTCGTATGGAGCAGTCTCTTTCTTTAAGTGTCCCCAAAAGAAAGCAATAAGCCCAAAACAAATAATCAGTATAGGAAAGCTAAACCATTTGTAACGTAAAAATATGGACAGCCCCTTACCGTACCCTGTAGTCAACTTTACAAAATAAGGTTCTGTAAGTTCGTAAAAGCGAGAATGCTTAGTGCCTCCTTTTTTCATAAGGTAGGCATTCAACATAGGTGTGAGGGTAAGAGATACGAAAGCCGAGATAAGTACTGCAGAGGCAATAACTACTCCAAATTCTCGAAATAAGCGTCCAACAAAACCTTCGAGAAACATTACTGGCAAGAATACCGCCGCTAAGGTTATAGAAATAGATATAACGGCAAAAAAGATTTCATTTGAGCCCTTTATGGCAGCTTGCATAGGAGACATGCCTTCTTCCACCTTTTTGTAAATATTCTCTGTTACTACAATACCGTCATCTACCACTAAACCGGTTGCAAGTACGATGGCTAACAATGTTAAGACATTAATGGAAAAGCCAAAAAGATACATGATAAAGAACGTGGCTATCAAGGATACGGGAATGTCTATTAAGGGGCGAAAAGCAATCCCCCAGTTTCTGAAAAATAGGTAGATAATTAAAATAACCAGTATAAGTGCTATTAGGATTGTTTCCGCTACCTCTGTTACGGATTTTTTAATGAAAAGTGTGTTATCTAGTGCTATTCCAAGTTTGATATCGGGAGGTATCTCATTTTTTATTTGTTCTACTCTCTTATAAAAAGCATCAGCAATTTCGATATAATTGGTGCCTGGTTGTGGAATGATTGCTAAACCAACCATTGGAACACCTGATTCCCTCATGTTTGTTTCCGTATTTTCCGGTCCTAAAACCGCCTTTCCAATATCGCTGAACCGGATAATACGATTTCCATCTGTTTTGATGATCAAATTATTGAAGTCGTCTTCTGTTACTAAGCTGCCAACCGTTTTTACTGCCAGTTCTGTATTAGCTCCCGTGATTTTACCGGATGGGAGCTCTACATTTTGTAGTGTCAATGCATTTCTTACATCCAAAGGTGTTAATCCATAAGCAGCTAAGCGCATAGGTTCTATCCATAAGCGCATGGCATAGCGCTGTTGCCCCCAAATTTGCACCGTACTAACTCCAGGTAAGGTTTGAAGCCGCTGAGCGATAACATTTTCTGCAATATCATTTAGGTCTAATTGATCTCTTGTATCACTTCGTACTGTTAACGTTATAATGGGATCTGAATCGGCATCCGCCTTTGACACCACAGGCGGGGCATCAATATCTTGCGGTAAACTTCTTAATGCTTGGGAAACTTTATCACGTACATCGTTCGCGGCCTCTTCCAGATTTTTTCCTAAAATAAATTCAATATTAATATTGCTCGATCCCTGGTTACTGGAAGACGAGATATTGCGGATTCCATCAATTTGATTGATCGACTTCTCCAAAGGTTCCGTTATCTGAGATTCAATAATATCAGGATTTGCTCCAGCGTAATTTGTGCGAACAGAAACTATCGGTGGATCGATAGAAGGGAATTCTCTTATTCCTAAAAATGTATAGCCAATAACGCCAAAAAGAATCAGCATCAAGTTCAATACAATTGTTAGAACTGGACGTTTAATACTTGTTGTTGATAAACTCATGGCTTTATAGTTACTTGCACATTCATACCGTCTTTTAAAGACATAACACCAGTTGTGAGAACAGTATCGCCGATAGCAACCCCTTCGCTGACCAGAATGTCTTTATTCGTGCGATTTTCGGTTTCTATGTCCACCGCAACTGCCTTCCCGTTTTTATAAAGAAATATCTGTTTACCATTCTGTACCGGAATGACTGCTTCTGTTGGAATTAGTACGGCATCTTTGATCATATTTATAGGTAGCTGAACCCGTGCGAAAGAGCCTGGGTATAACTCCCCTGAATCATTAGACGCTAACGCTCTTATCTGTATCGTTCTGGTTACAGCGTCGATTCCTGGTTCTATCGCATATATTTTCGCACTATAGTGCTTGTTAGACCCACTGATGCTAAAACTTAAGGGTTGTCCCTCTTTTATCTGTGACGTATATTTTTCCGGAACTGAAAATAAAATCTTTACCGGATTTGTACTCATTAGGCTGGCTACAATTATCGTGGGAGTGAGATATTCTCCGGCTGAGACGGATCTCAACCCTATTTTACCACTGAAAGGTGCCCTAACTTTTGTTTTGAATATTTGTGCATTTACAAGCTGCGTTTGTGCTTTAGCTGACTGAAGATCTGCCTTCGCAACATCATTTTCTTGTGAGCTGATGGCCTCTTTCTCAAAAAGTAAGTTTGCTCTCCTGGCGTTTTCACTAGCTAGCTTTTCTTCGGTTTGCCTTTGAAGTAATTGAGCCTGCAATTCTGTGTCGTCAATAGTAAATAAAATTTGTCCTTTATTTACATATGTCCCTTCTCTAAAATATAAATTACGTATGATTCCGGAGACTTCGCTTCTGATTTGAACTTGCTCATTTGCTTCCACGGCACCTGAAACCGTCAGAACGTTGGAAAAATCGCTTGGCTTAATAATGACAGCATTTACAGATAAAGGTGCGCCTTTGCCTGGATTGCTAGGGGGTTCAATTTTTCCTTCCCCTTTATTGGAATATTTGTAAGCAGCAAAGGCAACTAAGCCTACAATAATAGTTAAGTAAATGTACTTTCTCTTCATTAAGAAAAATATTGACTGTGTTTTAGTGTTTATTACAATGGCAAAAGCAATGTTAACCGTTGATCTGACGCTACGTTAATTTGTAATAAGGGCTAAAGTTAACCATTATTTGTAATACTCTTCTGCAACATTATTGATGTGAAGTAGCGTTAAGAGGGATAAACGCAAAAAAAAAGAGGCTTGACATTCGAAATTAGTACCTTTGCGGCTTAATTGTTTTTAGGTATGTATAAGTCGTTTATTAAAATCATTATTTTTTCAATTTTTATGATAATTACCGGATCTTCTGAATTATATGCGCAGGCACCTATTAAATTTGAAGTGTCATTTAAAGAGCCACAGGCTCATTATGTCGAAGTACAAATGGAAATTGACGATATTTCCGCAGATTATGTTGATATAAAAATGCCTGTATGGGCACCCGGTTCTTATTTGGTTAGGGAATTTTCCAAAAATGTAGAGGGCTTTCACGCTAAAGCTGTAAATGGAAGTGATTTAAAAGCACAGAAATTAGCCAAAAATACATGGAGGATTTTAACAGGGAAAGAGAAAAAGGTCCTGGTAAATTATAGAGTTTATGCCTTTGAAGTGTCCGTTCGTACAAGTTTTGTAGATGCCTCACACGCATTTTTGTCTCCCACAGGTATTTTTATGTATCTAGATGGGCAGATTAAAAGATCCGCGGAAGTAGTTATTAAACCTTTTAAGACTTGGTCGCGTGTTTCCACAGGTTTATCTCCAGTAGATCAGAAGCAATTTACTTACAGGGCCGTGGATTTTGATGTCTTATTCGATTCTCCTATAGAGGTTGGTAACCAAGACGTATTTAATTTTACTGCTGCCGGTGTAGATCATGAAGTAGCTATGTATGGTGGTGGAAATTACGACAAGGAGAGGCTCCGCACCGACATGGCGAAAATTGTTGAGTCGGCTACAGCGGTATTTGGAGAAAACCCTAATAAACATTATGTATTTATCGTTCATAACTATCAGTCGGGAGGAGGTGGATTAGAGCACCTTAACTCCACAGTACTAGCAACCTCAAGGTTTGCCTATGGTACTGAAAACGGATATAAATCATTCTTGAGCTTAGTAGCGCATGAATACTTTCACTTATGGAATATTAAAAGATTACGTCCGGTAACTTTAGGACCTTTTGACTACGACAAAGAAAATTATACGACTGATTTGTGGATAGGGGAGGGATTTACGGCTTATTATGATAACCTATTAGTGAAGCGGGCTGGGTTTTACACAGAAGATGCTTATTTGCAACTGTTAGCAGGTGACGTTGCTGCTGTAGAAAACCGAGCGGGAAATTTGGTGCAACCATTAAGTGAATCGAGTTTTGATGCTTGGATTAAGTATTATAGACAAGATGAAAATTCGGTTAACAGTATAGTGTCTTATTATAACAAAGGAGCACTTATGGCAATGATGATGGACATTAAAATACTGAAGGCAACGAATGGAGAAAAAGGATTGGATGATGTAATGAAGGAAGCGTATAACGAATTTTATAAAAAGAGAGCTAAGGGTTTTACCGATGAGGAATTTAAATCGCTTGCTGAAAAGGTGGCAGGTATTTCCTTTGACGATATTTATGAAATGGTTAATCAGGCCGGTTCACCTGATTATAATAAATATTTGAAGTTGGTTGGTACCGAGCTTTCGGATTTAAATAAAGGATATGAAGTGCCAGATCTGGGCATTAAAACAACTATTACCGACGGGAAATTAACCGTTCAAAATGTATATAGGGGTAGTGGTGCGTGGGAGGGCGGCTTAAACGTGAAAGATGAGCTTATTGGGATCGATGGATATCGTATTGATACTGCTGGGAAGGAACTTGAACGTGTTGTTCAAGCAAGTAAGATTGGAGATCTAGTGAAAATGCTAATCGCTAGAGATGGTGTTCTGAAGGAGCTGAGTATAAAGGTGGGGGCCAGCAAAACAGCTAAGTATACAATCAAGTCTATTGATAATCTTTTACCAGAACAAAGTAAGTTAAAAGATAAATGG
>DATMSZ010000266.1:0-16681 GCA_035565175.1 Pseudosphingobacterium sp. | reverse complement strand
TGTTTTTTGGCAAAGCTTTTTCTTTCTAAGTTAGCTATGATTTATTTTATAAAAACATTGATTTATAGTTGATTTTTCAATATATATAACTATATTTGTATATTAAAGTTGAAAAAAGGTGCATGAAAGTTGATTTTTAGTATTTTTTACTTTAGAAGAAAGACTTGCTGAAAGGTAAATTTTTCTTGTACTGTTAATTGTTTTAAAGAGTCTCGTTACGAAAACTACCACTTTTCAAAGACGCGAGGCCAAAAGGAGAAACCTCCCTGGATTTTTGTACATTTGCAAAATACGGGGTGGGCTCCTATTGGAAGTTGCGTCAGGGTTCTAGTGGTAGTGCCTCGTAACGGCGGAAGATAGGGGCCCACTCCGTGAATAAATTTCCGCACGAGACTCGCAAAAATGCGAGTTATGATAAAACCTAAATCTAAAGTACTTAACCTTAAATTTAAAAATGAAACGCAGTGCTCATTAACTGTCCATAAAAACCTATTTTCTAAAAAATTTCTATATAAAAATATTAAAGTTAACCCTGAATAAATACGTTAGCGTTTTTGATTAACAATTAGAAAACTTTAACCAACCTATTCAAAAAATGAACGATTTATACGTAATGGGGGTGGTATGCTCTCGAAATAAATTAAATAAGAGATTTCTCGGCAAGCTCGGCGTGGCCAGGGGTAAAAATCTTGTGTCTTATGTCTTGTATCTTGCTACTATAACGATCTTGTTCTGTGTTTGTTTGGCCCACGCCCGGCAGCAGGGATTAGGCACCCCTGTTGCCAGCGGCGTGGCTTTATCCACAGACTCTATTAAACCGCTGCAAATAGGGGATAGCATTCCATCTGCGTTATGGAACCTACCCTTACAAATGGTAAAGGCAGGGCAGGAGGGAACCACTACTGTAAAGCTTGAAGACTATAAAGGCAAGCTTATTATCCTTGATTTTTGGGCTACTTGGTGCAGTCCATGTGTAGCGGCTTTTCCAAAGATGGATTCGCTGCGAGGCAAATTTGATAATAAGCTGGCGCTGATCTCGGTGACCACCCAATCTAAAAAGCTGGTGACCACTTTTCTTGGAGACATGTTCAACCAGACTGCTTTACAAAGCTCTTCAGTAGTAGAAGATCGTCTACTCTCAAGCTATTTTCCATACCGCTTATTACCGCACTATGTTTGGATCGATAAAGAAGGCGTGGTCAGGGCAGCAACCGGGCTCGATGCAATTAACACTGAACAGATCGATAAAATGATAGCGGATAACCAGCCGCCCAACTATGTAAAAGTAGATGTTAAACGAAGTTATGATTACGAAGTTAATCTGAAAGATCAGGTGCCGCAAAAGGCCCTACTTAAAAATAGTTCTTTTACTGCCTATACCGAAGGCTTTAGCAGACGCAATTCTATAGATAAGAAAAAAGGCAAGATAACGATGCTGAACACTTCTATTGCATGGTTTTACCGCATCGCTTTTAGCGAATTTAAGCCAGAATTGCTTAATCCCAATCGTTTTATCATTGAGGTAAAGGATAGTCTGAAAGTTACTTCCGGCGGAGTAAAAGGTGAAGCACTTATCAAATGGTCTGTTAAGAATGCCTACTGTTATGAGCTGAATATGCCGGTAGCAGATACCGCTAAACTCTTCACCCAAATGCGGGCGGATATTGCTGCCTTTTTTCCGTATGAGGGTGCGCTGGAAGATAGAGAAATGTTATGCCTGGTACTAAGTAAAAAGAGTGATGGGGATAGCTTGGTCACAAAAGGTGGTGAACCCCTACTAAAACATGATGCTTATTCCTTCCGGATGCAGAATCTTATATGGAAGAACTTCACCAGCCTGCTGGATATGTATTACCTGCAAAAGGCGGGTATGCCATTCGTAGATGAAACAGGTATTACCGGTAAGGTAGATCTTTTCATCAAAACCCGTATGGCAGATCCGGGTGAGTTGGCAAAGGCACTTGAAAAACACGGCCTTCTCTTAAAGAAGGAATATAGGAAGGTACCGGTCATTGTAATGCGGGACAAGAAAGGAGGCGATCATGAATAAACAGCTACTGTTTCTTATATTACTTCTATTTTTCGCTACTCAGATCCATGTGGTAGCGCAAGTGTCACAAGCCCTAAAGGGTATCGTGACAGATCAGAGCAAGGAACCTCTGGCAGGTGCCACTGTGAAAATTAAGGGTACTTCGTTTAGGGTAAACACGGATAAGGAAGGTTACTTCGTCTTTAAGCGGATCAACCTTCCCTTGACACTGGAGATTGCTTATGTTGGTTATGAAACCAGAGAAATTGAAGTGAACCAACTGAATAAGGAGCCTTTGCAGATCAGTCTTCATGCTAAACAGGACATGTTGGATGAGGTGATCATCTCCACGGGTTACCAGACACTGCCACATGAACGTGCTACGGGCTCTTTTGAACACCTGGATAACAAGCTGCTCAACAGAAGGGTGGGTACAAATTTGCTAGACAGACTGGAGGATGTTACGGCAGGTTTACAGGTAGATAGAAGAGGTAATACCGCCAATTTTGATATACGCGGCAGGAGTACCATTTTTGGAAATGACCAGCCGCTCATTGTAGTAGACAACTTTCCGTTTGAAGGTGATCTGGCCAACATCAATCCGAATGATATTGAAAGTATTACCCTGTTAAAGGATGCGGCAGCAGCCTCCATCTGGGGCACGCGTGCGGGAAATGGGGTTATTGTGATCACCACAAAAAAATCGGCCTATGCCCAACAATTGCGGGTAAATTTCAATAGCAATGTAAACATCACCGGCAAGCCAAGGTTACATGATCTACCTTGGATCAGCAGTGCCGACTTTATCGGGTTGGAGCAGGAGCTGTTTGCAAAAGGCTATTACAATGCTGCGGAGGCGTCGGCAACTAAACAACCGCTGAGCCCGGTAGTAGAAATGCTGATTGCAGCGCGTGATGGAAATTTAAGCCAGCAAGAGCTGGATCGGCAATTGGAACCGCTAAAAACCTTCGACGTTCGGGATGATATGCTTAAGGGGCTTTACCGTAACCGTATTGACCAACAGTATGCCCTTACAGTAAATGGGGGCGCTGATAAAATGCGCTATCTCTTTTCTACTGGGTACGATCGTAATACTCCGCAAGAGATTAACAACAGTTATAGCCGGATCACACTGCGCTCCGAAGCTGCTATTAAACCGCTGCCTAAACTGGAGGTTACTGCCAGCATTAATTATGTCGGTTCTACTGATCATTCAAATAATAGCGGCTATTCGGATGTCAATATCGGTAATGCTGGTGGTATCTATCCGTATGCACGCTTGATAGGCGATCAGGATGAGCCGCTGGCCATTGTACATCAATATCGGAGGTCTTTTGTGGAAGAAGCTGCAGGGCTTGGTTTAAAGGATTGGAACTTCGTTCCCTTAAATGATATCTACGAACGGGATCAAACCACGCACTCCAATGATCTGCGGTTAACTGCTGATGCCCGTTATAATGTGTTGGATTGGCTTAATGTGGAGGTGAAGTACCAGTATCAGAAAGCGACAGGCGAGAGTGATTACCTGAACAAAGAAAATTCCTACTTCGTTCGGAACCTGATTAACAGCTATACCCAATTTAACGGAAATGGATCTTTTAGCAGCCCCATACCTAATGGTGCCATACTGGATCGCTCTTTGCGTACGGTTACCGCACACTCATTCAGAAGTCAGTTTAATATCAATAAAAGTTGGGATAAGTTTTATCTAAGCGCTATAGGTGGGTTGGAGTTTAGAGAAGTGGCTACAGATACCTATACAAACCGCTATTACGGGTTCAACGAGGACATCCTTACCATTAACAGTCAAATGGATTTTAATGCTTTTTACAGAATGTATCCGCAGGCAAATCAACAACGGATTCCAAATGTGGCAGGAATTGGAGGGCTCTTCGACGCCAATGTCTCGTACTATGCCAATGCTGCGCTTACATATCAGGACCGTTATACTTTCTCGCTCAGTGGCCGTATCGATCAGAGTAATCTCTTTGGGGTAAAAGCAAACCAGAGAAGTGTTCCCTTGTGGTCGACAGGATTTAGCTGGAATCTAAATAAAGAATCATTTTATCGGTTGGATTGGCTTCCATATCTCAAGTTAAGAACCACCTACGGTTTTAACGGAAATATAGACCGTTCGGTTACTGCTTTTACAACAGCGAGATACCTGAATGGTGCTTTTTTAACAGGCCTGCTCCATGCAATGATCAGTAATCCGCCCAATCCTGAGCTGCGATGGGAAAAGATCGGGGTTATGAACCTGGGCTTAGATTTTGGCATTCGTGGTAATCGCTTATCGGGTTCAATAGAATATTTTAATAAGAAGGGAACTGACCTGATGGGCTATGCGCCCTTGGATGCCACTACGGGCGTTCGCGAGATAAGAGGAAATGTGGCAGCTATGCGTGGTAGCGGATGGGACATCACGCTTAACAGCATTAATATCGATCGTAAATTTAAATGGAACAGCACGCTGCTTTTCAGCCGCGCGATAGATAGGGTAACGGATTATGATCCGGAACAGACCAGTGCCATTAATTATGTAAGTGATGCGAGTATTAATCGTTTCGGCATGAACCCGATTGTGGGAAGACCTGTTTTTGGTTTGTACAGCTTTCAATGGGCCGGTCTGGATGGCACGAACGGAAATCCATTGGGTTATCTTCCGGATGGCACGATTTCCGATAATTACAGTGCCATTTTCGCGGCTACGCGCGTAGAAGACCTGGTGTTCCATGGTTATGCCAGGCCACCTATTTATGGGAGTTTACGCAATACTTTTTCCTATGGTAATCTTTCGCTTTCGTTCAATATCACCTATAAATTCGGGCACTGGTTCCGATCACCATCGGTATCGTATAATACACTTTACACCAATTGGAACGGGCATAAAGATTTTGCCAATAGATGGCAAAAACCGGGAGATGAGCAGCATACGCATGTGCCTTCTATGCCGTACCCAGCAAATCAATCGCGGGACAATTTTTATAATAATTCGGAGGTACTGGTGGATCGGGGTGATGTGGTTCGCTTACAGGACCTCACGCTTAACTATGCAATCGATAAACGCTGGTGGAAAAGCAATCCGTTCAACAGTTTGGAAATATATATGTATGCCAATAATCTTGGTAGAATTTGGATGGCCAATAAATTTGACGTTGATCCCGACTTCCTTTCCATGCGACCGCCTCGAAGTATAGCCTTTGGTGTAAGGGCATCTTTTTAACCGCTAATGAATCAAAATATGAAATTATCGATTTATAAAATAAGTACAGGGGTTGTGGTTTGCTGCATGCTGCTTCTTGTAGCCTGTAGAAAGGACAGCTTGGAGCGTAAACCTGATAAGCAATTGGTAGTGCCTTCGACTTTGCAGGATTTTGATGCCTTACTGAATAATACGACTACTGTTTTCGGATCCAATTATTTTGTCAGCACAGAGGTCTCTGCCGCTGATTATGATATTACAGATGCGGATTACAATGGGTTGAGCTCTGCGAGAACCAGAAATATCTATACCTGGAAAGCGGATATTTACGAAGGCTCACAAGACGTGCCCGAATGGGATAAGCCTTATCAGCAGGTTTTTTATTGTAATGTGGTGTTGGATGGCTTGGAGAATATCAATGTAAATGCGCAGAATGAAGCTGAATTTAACAATGTTAAAGGGAAAGCGCTGTTTAACCGTGGCTATGCCTTTTATAATATTTTACAGGTGTTCGCCGCAGCGTATCAATCGGGTGCAGATCAATTACCAGGCATCCCTTTACGCTTAACCGCTGATATAAATGTGCCTTCTACGAGAGCTTCTTTGCGAGAAAGTTACCGGCAAGCTTTGAGCGATGTGGAAGCATCGTTGGCCTTATTGCCGCCTACCCAGCCCTACCTTACCCAACCTGCCAGCGCAGCGGCGCTTGCGTTGCTGGCAAAAATCCATCTAACAATGGGAGATTATCAGGCGGCGGAAGAATTTTCGGATAAGGCGCTGGTAGCGGCTCCTGCCTTATTGGATCTCAATAACCTGAACGTGAGGGCAAGTTTTCCTTTCGAATTACTCAATCAGGAAACACTATTCTACCGCGGCATCCCTGCAGATCGGACGTTTAATGCACCAATGTGCAAAATAAGACAAGCGCTTTACGAAAGCTACCATAATGATGATTTGCGGAAACAGGCTTTCTTTGAAATAAATGCTGATGGCTCTGTCTCTTTTAAGGGGCATTACACCGGATCTCGAAACTTATTCGGCGGTTTGGCCTGGGATGAGGTCTATCTTATTAAAGCGGAGGCTGCCGCGTGGAATGGAAATATGGAAGGAGCTTTACAAGCTTTAAATACGCTGCTGAAAACAAGGTGGAAAAAAGATACGTATCAGGAAATAAAAGTGGATACGAAGGAAGAGTTGCTCGATATCATATGGAACGAGCGAAGAAAGGAACTGTTGATGCGGGGGATACGGTGGACGGATGTGAAGCGTTTAAATGCGCAGGTAGGGACTGGCATTAGGTTGGAACGACAGCTTAACGGCGAAACATTCCACCTAACACCTAACGATCCGAAATTTGTTATGCCGATCCCGGATTATGTAATAGAGTTGACAGACATTGAGCAGAATCGGCGTTAATCTACGTTAGAAAATCTATGGTTTAATCAGTTGTATGTTGGAGGGGTATATGATAAATATACCCTCCGCATACGGCACCACTTTCGCTTTAAGGTTTTTCTTTTTGGGAATGGCGTAAGATCCTAGGTAATGTCTGTTTTGGAGGCAATAGCTATCGAGGATAAGGTGACTTTTGAAAAAGGTGTAGGTATCTTCCTTTGCAGGAACTTTACTCTGCACAAAGAGTGTATCGCCAATTAAACCACTGTAAAGTTGAAAACTGCGTTTCGGACTAGCATTGGTGTAACGGCCCTGGTTGAAAGCGCCTTTGATAGGTTCGGAAACCGTATCCTGAACAATGCTTGGCAACACATTTTTTATACTGCTTCTATATTTTAAGATATGGGTGCGGGTCTGGTAAAACGGTGTTAATATGATGTTACTGTCTATCCTATTAAAATGCAGAAAACCATCCATGACGAAGAGATAATTCCTACTGGGTAAAGTAGAAGGAAGCGCTTGTTCTACAAAAGACACGGTTTGATTATTGCCGATCAATCCGTTTTGAAGTACCATGCCGTGAGGTGCTTTTTGGGCGAAACCTAATAGAGAAAATTGTGCTGTGTCGATTAACAGCACTTTAGTGAAAACACTGGGTGTTTTGAATGTCCGGATGGAGCGATCAATTAAATTGACGCGTTTGACCTGTGAAAGGTTACCTACGAATAGATAAAGGAAATGCGAATGAATTTTATAAATAAAGGCTTGTCCTTTCGTATCTGCTATTGAAAAGCCTGTTTTGAAGAAGCTCGTACCTGAAAAGTTGTGATCAACAATGAGTAGCTTGGAAGGATCGTCGGTTTGAAAGAAAAATTGACTTTGGTATTTTCCCGCAAGAGCCATGTATTTGGACACGATAGGCAATGATAGCTCCTTGATCAGTATGAATGAGTTATAATGTCTGCTATCTGCCATGATTTCTTTCCCTGTGTTTATTTTGTACAAAACAGAGATAATACATACAGCTGAAGCGATCAGTACAAAAATGATTGTGAGCTTTTTCTTAAATCTTTTTAACATGGGGTACTTAATAAAGGGTGTTAACGCTTTTGAAAACACCTAGGAATCCGTCCGCAATTCCTAGGTGTTCTAGTAGAGTTGCTATTGCAGCTCCCCTGACTGGATCGCTAATGGCGTTCCGATTGGATTGTTGTTGGCGTCTACTTCAAATAATCCGGCACATGTTTGTTCTACACCTTCACAATCGGTTTCTGGGTTGAAGCTTGCCGGCAGCGGTTCATCTTTGTAATTATGATCGGAACCGTCTGCACTTTCAAACCATCTGGTTTCTTGTCGTACCTCCACTTTCGTCTCGAAAGCTTTGGCTCCAACGTAGCCACCATCTAGGACGGCCAACGTCAGAATTGTTGTATAGACTTTTTTCATAACCTTTATGAAAAATAACGGTCACTTTGACGGGGCAACCATACCCGATTGTACAATATTTTCTTAGGCTTTCGTATAAAGCAGCGCCATGTTGTTTTTTCTTTGTGAATAAAAATTGCAGCAATGGCTAGCATCATAAATGCGACATTGAATACCAAATGCCCCTTCCACGATAATCCCGCTGCAAAACCGTTACAGGCGCAAGGAATATCGTAATAGCTGAATCTCAGGATAGCAACAATGTACGCTGTGAACAGAGAGAGCAAAAAAACAGAAACATATAGTGCAAACAACCTGGTAGCGGGGTAGATAAGAACAACCGCTAAGAGTAATTCGCCAAAAGGGATCATCCAGGTAATCGTTCCTTCGAAACCTTGTAGTAACGGGGACTGACCAAGTTGAGACTGAAAATCTTCTAAGTCGGTTAACTTACCAGAAGCTGCTGCAGCCCACATTAAAGCGATTAGAATACTGATTATCCATAAAACGATCTCTTTCCATAGTTTCATTTCTTTCTCCTTTCATTTTTTTGCAAGCGGGCTGCCGATTACTTCTCCCAATCCCTTTATCGGCAGCCGGCCTGCGATGGAACGTTTGCCTATCGTCTCGGCTCTTCTACCCCTCGTCTCCATATTTTCAAAAATAGTGGAAGAGGGAGCGTTTTACTCCTTTGGTATATTGGTGAAAAAAGCTTTGAAATGGTGGTTGAACAACTTTGTAGGTAAAGTTTTCTAAATCAATTGCGATAATGAAGGCTTAGGTAATCATAATTTATATTCAGGTAATTGGCGATATCTTTTAAACGTAAATATTTTAAATGGGTGTGAAATTGTTCTTTGAAACGGGCAATACGATCTGGCACACTTTTAATTTCCAACAAGTACTGCCTATTAAAACTGCTTTCATAGTAAGAAATACTGATGGGTATGTATAGCCGTAATAATTCGGGAAATGTTGTTTGCAGCGATAAAACATGTTCGCGTGATATGGATAGTATCTGCGTATCGATACAGGCTTTAAGGTAATGCCGCTGACTAAATTGATGGGTTAGAATAAACTCATCTGTGCCCAAAAAATTTATAATGGCTGGCTTCTTGCGTAGATGGGCATCGTATTCTTTTAAGATCCCATCTACCACATAGGCTATCTGGCCAGGCAAGCGGATAAAACTTTCGTTTGCTTTAAGGGATGTCTCTCGTATTTGCTCTTGAATAGCATCCCAGGCAATAGGGCGGAGTGCACCTAATTTTAGAAGCTTCTCTTTTAATTGAAGTAAAGATGTTTGCATTGGTTTTTGGCTAAATAAATGGTCTGTGTTTTTAAAATGGTTAGTTTGTTTTAAGGTTCATGTAAATCCAGTTACATAACGCATAACTGTGCCTCCTTTCTCTTTAGCAAAACAAACAGGCTCACCAAGGCTTAATGGTAGATCGCTGCCGCTTTGAGGTAAATAGTTGGACATTGGTTTTGTTAATCGTCTTAATAACTGATAGTAAAAATCACCTCACCTGTTGTGATCTTTCCATCGGTTTCGCTAAAGCTTGTGTCTAACGTGTTTTGAGTGCTTATCAGCTTTCCCTTGCGGATGGTGGCGTCACTTTGTGCCGGTTTGTTAAGAATAATCTGTAAGCGGTTGCTCATAGCGGTTGCTGTAAGACGCGCTGCCTCCTCGGTGAAGCTGTCTGGTAGATTATTCAGGTACTGCAGCTGTGCTGGTTCGAGCAAAAAATGAGCGTCTACCCATCGCTTGAAATCATGTTCCATTGCAATTACTTCTATGGTGAGTAACTCATCGGGTAAATAATAAAGGGTGCTAAATAGATCGTGTACACCTGCTTCAGAAAATGGGAATTTAATCATCTCGATAAGGTTTTTGTAAGTGAATTGATTTTTATGCAATCCCAAAACTAGCGCAGATAAGCCTGTTTTTAGACAGTTTGAGCACTTAGTTGTTCTGAAATGACATTTTTTTTTCCTGAAATGACATTGCTAAAAAAATGTTAAATTATATTTTTTTAATAGGGCTAATTATATTATTTTAACCTGCCTTATCAAATTTTATATACCATGAAGCGATTTTTCCTGTCCCGTTACGGGTATCCAAAATTTTGGATTCGTTTGTTGATGGCTTTAATAGGGGCATTCCTTGTCGTTATTTTTGGAGAGGAAATTGACCTTCTTGAAATTGTGCAGCTTCCAAATTTCCCCAGCGCGATGGGCTGGAGCTTTGTTATTGCGCTAATACTCCTGGAATATACAAACTTGGTTTCCATTGGCTTGGATCATACATTGAAGTTAGGTGGCGAAAGGTTTGACAACGGCCCTGTTAGAATTGTCGGTCAGGTGCTTGGAACTTTTATACCTTCCATAGCGATGGCACGAAGAATGGCGGAAACCTACTTTACCGATGGGTACGATATTGATATAAAAGATACCAGCTATCCCTATTATGAAATCCATTATATTACAGCGTTACTTTCACTACTCAACCTGATTCAGGTATTCTGTTATTTTCAGCAAAAAAACATGACCATACGAACCGTATTGAAAATCAATCTTTCATTTCAAGGACGCGGCTTAAGTGATACTAATACAGACTTAGAGGAACCGCAAATTCAAGTGCCCGAATGTGCGCCCAAAGAAAAAAAACATACCTGGGATCTTGATACGGTGATAAGTGGTGTACGATTAGGCGACGTGGCCTATTTTTATCTTTCTAATAGAAAATATTTTTTGTACACATTTCACGGAGAGAAATTGATTGTTGAGCATAGCATAACGAAATTAATGGAACGTCTGCCCAAGGCCCATTTTTTTATTGTGCGCAGACAGCTTATTATCAGCCGAAAATCATTCGATAAAAAGAAGGAGTTGGGTGGAAGCAGATGGGCTATCTACTTAAACCCTCCTTTCGAGGGTAAAAACAACCTCAGTAGAGTGGTTACGAGCAAATTGAAAGAATGGTTAGGGGATGGGAATTTCTAAATCGTTCATTTTGTTCATTTTACAAAGAAAAGAATGCTTACGGGTTTAATTGCCTAAAATAGGGTCATAATTTTAACCTGCTGTTGAAAGGTGTAACAGAACCACATTAAACGGAATGATTTCGTAGCTGTCGGACATTGGTGAGTGGATTTGTTACCGGCTTACCTCATCGTAACGGCACCTAAACAAACCGATTATGAAATACCTGAAAATAGCTGTAGAGCTACTTAACGCCATATATCAATTACTGAAAATTCAAATTGAACACAAACAGCTCTGCGAGCATTGCCGCCAGGATGATACTTGGTTGGATAAATGGGAAGTGATGGATTACTTGCGCATCACGGAGAGTACTTATTACAGATGGATCCAAAAAGGGGTAATACAACCCAGAGGGGGTAGCGGTCAACACCGCTTCTTTAAGAACGACCTGCACCAACTTTTTGAAAAACGTAAGCACCGGGAGCGTGGTGTGCAGTAACCAGGTTATTGGACGCTTCGACCACAGCTCGAGTACTATTCGAGCTGTGGCCTGCTTTAATGGATACTTGCGTATTACCTGATAAATACCAGCTCTGGTTGTTCTTCGACTGTTCTCCCACTGTTCTTCGACAGCGCTTCGACAAAGTAGCGATGGTATGTCGAAGCGTTGTCGAACGCTTGTCGAAGGAGTCTCGGAGAAGTGTCGGAGCAGGTATTCAAGTGGTATAGAGAAAAATCGCAAAAACATTCAAATCCAACCAATTTCTCCCAAATCCTCCCATAGTTTTTAAAGCGATTAACATTAGCCGATGTTTGACTCATGGATACGAAAATACCGGTATAGCAATGCGTATCTGCGTAATAACAGATGGTTTAACTCTTAAATTTTACGATTATGGCAACATATTCACAAGGCGCAAATGGCGCTTTCTCAGGTAAAGCAGGCAGCGTGGTTGGCAGTAACTGGCGTAGCATCGGCTACCTCCGGGGTTTGGCACGTTTTAAAACAAAATCCAACTCTCCAAAACAGGCTGCCCAGCGGGCACGGTTCGGGATGGCCGTTACTTTCCTTCGACCCATGAAGAATATACTCAATATTGGTTTTCATGACCGAAGAAGCAACAAAAGTACGGGATACAACCAAGGGATGCAAAGCTTTATGAGGCATGCAATAACAGGGGAGTACCCGGACTTTGAGATCGATTTTTCCAAGATTGAAGTAAGTAAGGGCGGCTTGGAAAAGCTGCTGGGTTTATCGGTTGTTTCGGATCAGGCAAACACTTTAAGTATTACCTGGCAGGACACCAGCGAAACATCGGATAACGCTTATTTGGATGATCAGGTGTTTGTACTCATTTATAACCAAACGGAGGACATCTTTACAACTTACAAAAATGCCCAACGGCAGGATGCTGGCATCGAACTGGAGTTGCCTGAAATGTTTTCGGGCAATGAGTTCCATGTATATGTCTTTGTGTTGGATAGGGATGGAAGAGATGCTTCCAATAGCCAATACGGAGGCGTTACAGTGCTTTCATAGCGCCGTACAGAAAGTAGCCTCCGGGCTGCTTTCTGTTTATTGCTCTATGGTGAGCGGATTTTTTGAGGCTGAATATAGAAAAGGAAAATTATGATAAAACTATTAAGAATCGCCGAAGGCACAAACACTACCCTTGGTCAATTATACATTAACAATCTCTTCCAATGTTATATCCTGGAAGATAAGATTAGGGAACATAAAATTCCCGGAGAAACCGCCATCCCGGCAGGCACCTATCGTTTGGCTCTCAACCGCATGGCCGGCATGAATACCAGCTATCATAATCGGTACGTAGCATTGCACCGAGGGATGATAGAGATAACAGGTATTCCAAATTTCAACTTGGTGTTCATTCACATTGGTAACTACCATAGCGATACTAGAGGCTGCCCGCTTACTGGAAGTTACTATCAATTCGTGAAAGGAGATTATCGGGTACTGCATTCAGCTAGTGCCTACAAAAAGGCCTATGCTGCATTACTGAACCAACTTGAACAGGGCAATGAGTTCATTTATATTGAAAACAGATTAGGGGAGGTGTTATGCTAGAGATCATCACCTTGCTGGGGTTTATTGTCAGCCTCCTGCTGGGAGTAATTGCCTACTTCCTGAGACAGTTTCACCGGAATGTACTACAGATGGAGCACGATCTACGCGAGCTGAAGGTTTCGATCCACTGGATCAAGGCAAAAGTAAATGGTCACTATGAAATGCTGCATTATCGGATAGAACAGTTGGAGAAAAATACTGGTAAATAAGTTGTGAGATACGAGTTGTGAGTGCTTGGAAATATTAACTGGTAATGCAATAGCAAGAACGACACGCTAGCAGGACCGGCCTCACAGAAGCTTGTCCGACCACTGGCGGATGAGCTTTATTAAGTCTTGTGTCTTGATACTTATGTCTTATCTCTAAAATAAAAATTATGAAATCAGAAATAACAGAAAGAATAAAATCACCCACACCAACCTTCTTCAAAAAAATAAGAACCATTGGTTTAACCTTTGGAGCAATAGGAGGAGCACTTTTAGCAGCTCCGATTACTTTACCGGCAACGATCGTTAGTATTGCGGGTTATCTCGCTACAGCGGGTATTGTAGCTTCCGCTATCTCGACGGTAGCGAAAGAGGATAAGTAATTTTAAGTTAAAATTGAAGCCCATGTTCTGTCTAGGGCATGGGCTTCATTAGTGTTTAGCCTATTGGATATTTAATACGATTATTTTTGCTATTTTTCGATCATAACCGTTACGTTTCCCGAGCCTAATGCTTTTTGTAAACCCTCAGGGTGATCGATTTTCCCGATCTTCGCGTAACTGTACGAGGTGGAGAATGTTTTGTAAAACAACACGAACGTCTTGGCACCGTAAAGCATTAAGTCGCCATTTTTTATCGTTTTAGGATTGGATGGGTTTGTTGGAAGACTGATAGGCAAATCACTATATTTTTCATTTCCGTTCAGCTCGACCATTTGGATGGTCATCGGCAGCATTTGCTCAAAGGCTTTTGCCGAAGGGTTATCCGAAAGCGTAGCCGTAAAAGCTTGTGAATTAACCTTTATATTGATCTTAGTTCCTGCTATATAACTGCTATTTTCCCTGTGTAGTTTGTTGTCGTGCTCATTTATTGATGAACCACTATTGACAACGATAGACATTAAAGTTATGATAATTAAATAGGAACAGTTCATGCTGCTGTTATAAACTCTCCTTAAAACCTTAAAGTTCTTGTGCTGTTGGCCTGAATAGGATTTCATTGATATCCATGTCCTCAGGCTGGCTGATAGTGAAAGCAATCAGGCGGGCAAACGCATCAGGACTAAGTCCTATCTTTCCAACGAAATCTTTATTAGCATCCTGAATGTTAATGTCGCTAATATGTTCCAGTAGTTCCGTTTTTACGGCGCCAGGGGAAATGATGGTGGTACGGATGTTATACGGTGTAACTTCCTGACGCAGCGCCTCGGATATTACCCTTACCGCACTTTTGGTGGCCGAATAAACGGCAGATCCTCCGAAAATTTTGTGGCCAGCCACCGAAGAAACATTGATAAAATGACCTGATTTCCGTTCTTTCATATACGGAAGTGCGGCGGCAATACCATAAAGTACGCCTTTTATGTTCACATCGATCATCTGTTCCCACTCGTGAATTTTCAGATCTTCTAGGGCTGATAGTGGCATTACTCCGGCATTGTTGAGTATTACATCGATCTTTCCAAATTCTTTTACTGCTGTATCTACCAAGCTTTGTACTTGCCCGGCATTGCTTACATCCGTTGGAACTGCTAAAGCCTCTCCGCCGTTTTCTCTAATGGTATTGGCCAATTTCTCAATTAGTTCTGCTCGTCTGGCTGCTAATACTAGTATCGCTCCTTCTTTTGATAAAAGCTGGGCGGTGGCTTCCCCTAATCCGCTACTTGCACCTGTTATTACGACTACTTTTCCTTTGATATTATTACTCATGATGTTTTTAATTTTTCTGTTATTTTCTAATTAATTGTAGGTTTAAGGTGCTGGTTTTCGGTATTGGGAACAATATAGAGTTGTTGCATACCGGTGTTGGGGCTTGCTCCATGCCAATGCCTTATAAAATTGATTTCAGGACTTTGGCAGGAATGCCACCTACCACCATATTATCTGGTACATCTTTGGAAACTACTGCACCAGCAGCTACTACCGAGTGCTCACCAACGGTTACGCCCGGTAAAATGGTAGCACCTGCACCGATCCAGGCATTCTTTTTTATACGAATGTGCCCGGGAACAAGTGATTGCCGGCTTTCGGGAGCCAAGGGATGTCCTTCGGACAGCAAGCTTACTTTAGGGGCTATCAGTACATTGTCTTCTATGGTGATACCTCCCAAATCAAGGAAAACACAATCAAGGTTGATAAATACGTTTTTACCGATTTTGGTGTGTTTTCCGTAATTGATATGCAGTGGCGTAAAGACAGTCACACTCTCATCAATCTCCGAACCGGTAATTTGGCTTAGCAGGCTTCTTATCGCTCCCGGATCAGCAGAATTATTCATTTGAAGGAGCAATTCCTTGGTAGCATAAGCCGCTTCCCGCAGTTGATAGGCTGCTGGGTCGGTCGGCGGAATGCTTTCTCCCTTTCGTAACCTTTCAAATATGTCCGTTGTGGTCCTTTGCATAGATAATGTTTTTTATCATACAAAAGTAGGTCATAGGCAGCGCCTACCGTTAAAGGTTTTCAAACGGATGGTTAAGAAAATCAAACCTTTCTTAGGCTCTTAAAATAGTAGGAGTAGTTCCGGTATGTTTTTTAAAAAAATTGTTAAAATAGGTAGGGTAATCGAAGCCCAGGGCATATGCAATTTCAGCTACGTTCCAATCGGTATGCTGTAACATGGCTTTGGCTTCAGCGATAATGCGGTCCGAAATATGGGAGGAGGTTGGCTTTCCAGTAACTTCTTTTACAGCACGGTTGAGGTAGTTGACGTGAACGGAAAGGTGTTGGGCATAATCATTGGCCGTTTTAAGCGAAAGGGCTTTGTCGGCTGTTTCTATGGGGAACTGGCGTTCTAATAATTCCATAAAAACGGAGGTTAAACGCTCGGCCGCATTCTTATTGCGATGGAAATTTTCTGAAGGCCGCAGTTTCAATGCTTCGTGCAGAATCAGGTGGATGTAATTGCGGATCAAATCGTCTTTATATTGATATTCAGACGCTTGCTCCTCAATCATTTTCCGAAAGAGCCCATTTAAAAACTCCCGCTGGCTTTCTGATATTTCCAGGATAGGGGTTCCGTCTATTTTAAATAAGGGTGATTGTTGCAGGCTTTCCGAGCGGTTATCGGGGTATAGAAAATCATCTGAAAATAGAATGGTGTAACCTATATAGGTTCTGGACAGTGTTTCCCAAGAATAGGGGATATGTGGGTTGCCAAAAAAGAGTACCGTGCCTTCGGCTTCAAAACTGCGGTCGGCATAGTGTATTTTGCTTTTTCCGGTAGTGAGGCATATTTTATAAAATTCCTTCCGGCTGTACACCCGGGTAGAATTGCTGTCGTCTTCAATTTGGAAAACCTTGAATCCTTTTAACTTTAGCTCGGTATTGAAATCAGATACTGTTCTCATA
>DATMSZ010000265.1:0-9814 GCA_035565175.1 Pseudosphingobacterium sp. | reverse complement strand
GATTTTGGGGATATTGATGGCTTGATTTCGCTCCAACCTTTTCAAAATATGCCTGTAACGATCGATTATGAAAAGAAAATTCTGTCGTTCGGTGAGTTAAATCCAGTTGATAAAAAGAAGTATATCGACATTCAAATCGCCAATTACGCAGACAAAGCGCTTGATATCTTTACGAATATCAGGTTAAATAACAAGATCAATATTCAGGTGCTTTTAGACGCTGGTGCAGGAAAGAATTCTTTTTGGGTAAATGCGAAACTTATGGAGACACTTCAATTAGATAGCAGCCAATTCGAGGTTCATGATAAAAAAAGTGAATTTGATTCCACTAAGAGCAATAAATTTTTTATAGGTACTATTCAATCCATCAAAACCGAAAATGATCTTGCAGAAGTAATAAATCCAAAAACGTACTTCGTAGAAGGGTTAATTTATGAAGGCAAAACGGGAATTGAATGGCTTGGAAAGAAGATTTCAATAAGTTTACCTGAAAAAAAAATATTTATAATTAAATAGGATTGCATTGCTAAAACAGTATTACTTTGCGCCATCCATAATGCTTTTGTTTTCTTTTGTTTGTATTGATTTCTTAAATGCAGCATGCTCAATTTTAAAAACTACGGCATTAGGCCATTGGTTATTTGTATACAGTCTTTGACCATTTACAGCACTAATAGTTAGGCCAATTTTAGTAGGTACTGCTACCAAGTTAGCAGTGTACCCTTCACGATATTCTACCAACTCACTTTTATATCCGAGTATACTAACCTTGGTATCTTCGTTCGCCTCGATCATTGGCAATACAAATTCACGGCGTTCACCATATGCCCAATCAGCGGGTGTTTTTCGGGTTACAAATGCATAGATTGCTTCATCATCGTTCGACTGCGTAAACCAAATATTTTTATCCCTAATAATGGGCAAGGGTTTTACCTTATAAATTGATTCCCGGTTAACAAAGTTCCAAAGTGCCACTTCTCTTAATAAGTTCTGTTGCTCAATCTGTATTTCGCCATCCGGTTTTGGCCCTACATTCATAAGAAAATTTCCACCTTTTGCACGTATTTCTATCAACATATTGATAATTTCCGTGCCCGATTTATGAGGATCATTGGTAGGTTTATATTGCCAATCGGTACCCATGGTATAGCAAGCTTCCCAAGGTCGTGGTAGCGGCGCATCTGGAATATTTTGTTCCGGAGTTTTCATAAGATCCCTTGTTATCACAAGATTTGGATTAAGCTCCCAAGCGTACTCCCGGAGTCCATCTCCCGGACCGTCAAAAAAGAGGATATCGATATCACCATAATTCGTTAGCAACTCCTTAAGTTGTGCTTTATCGTAATCAAACAGTGCTTTATTATTTTTTGGATAATGCATGGGGTGCTGCAAGCGCCCTAGGGGAATTTTTTGCTTATGAAAAAAATAAAAATCTTCAGGTGAAAAGTATATCCCAATAGCGATGCCTTGTTTACGGAATGCCGCTACTACCTCACGAACGACATCTTTGTTCAAAGGAGTGTTCATGACGTTAAAAGGAGTAGTTTTAGTGTCAAACATACAAAATCCTGAATGATGCTTCGCTGTAAAAACCATATACTTCATCCCTGCTAATTTTGCGAGCCTTGCCCATTCGTCCGGGTCAAATTTCGTTGGGTTGAAGAAACCTGGCAGCTCTTGGATATACCGTTCTACATAGACATCAGAAGCTCCAGCCAGTGAATGGCTGATGACAGTTCCCAAAGACACATCTACATTCCAATGAATAAACATTCCGAAAGCTAAATCCTGAAACCATTCAACACGTACGGGCTTATTGTCTTTTTGCTGCGCCTTTAACACAATAGTCGGGTAAAAAGCAATGCTTAGTCCCGTACATAATATTAAAAGTTTCTTTACTAATCGTGGAGGTATCATTTGTAATATTTATATCATTGGTTATAAATGCTCATCAAAAATGATGGGGACCATACTAAACAGGCAATGACAAAACTAAACAAAATGATGAGGAATCTATTCTTTATTTATCTTTTGTAAGTCTAATTGATGCCTTTTTCAGGAAATTGAAGTGGCCGCAAATGCACCATAGTAGGCGGCACCCACTAAGGCCGCTTTGCTGTTTAATATGATATAAATGGGTACATTTTCCAATAATAATTCCATACGGTCACTTTTCTGAAACTCTTGATGAAATAATTCACTTCGCAATAATGGATATATCTTTGGAGGAATTCCTCCACCTAGAACCAAACCACTGGTTGCCTTTAGCTTGAGTACTAAGCTGGTAGCTTCTCTTGCTAAATACGTAATATAGTGCTCCATCGCCTGGGTACAGCAGTCGTTTAGTGCACGCATTGCCGTGTGACTGATGACCGCTGCTGGGTCTTCCGTCTCCAATTTCTCGCTAAGCCATGCCGGTTCCTTATATCCCTTCACATCACGTAAAAATTTATAAATATTATGTATACCACTGCCCGAAAGCAGATGCTCCCAGCTGACTATCTCATATTGATTATGCAGAAAACGAAGTAATTCTATATCTAGATCGGTACGCGGTGCAAACTCACTATGCCCTCCTTCAGCAGCAAACGGCCTATAGGCACTCCCATCCCAGAACATACCCGCCTCCCCTAAACCAGTTCCTGGCGCTAAAACTGCCATGTTTCCTGCTATCACTTGCTTACTGCTATAAATGTAAGCCAAGTCATCATCTCTTACACCTGCTAAGCCATAGGCCGTTGCTTCCAAATCGTTTAATAAACAGACCTCTTTGATGCCGGTTTCCAGTTTCAGCTGATCGCGATCTAATGTCCACGGCAAATTAGTTAATTTAACTGTTCCATTAACTACCGGGCCAGCTACTCCAATAGAAAGTACATCGGGGAAAGTCGACTTATTTTCTTTTAGAAATTGCTCAATTACATCATAAAAAGAGGGATATTGTTTAGATGAAAAGGTAGCATCTTTTAATAATTTTAATTTTTCCCCTTCTGTTATGAATAAGCCAAGGCTTGTTTTAGTTCCTCCAATATCTGCGGATAAAACGGTAATTACCTCATTAATGTCTTTGTATTTGGGAAAAAACAATGGGAATGAAATCATGTACGTATGTCCTAAATTATGAATATTAGTAAATCTACAAGGAAAGGATAGGATATGTTTGTATTTTATAAAAATAATTCCAAACGAATTATTTTTGAAACGAAAGTCTGAGCTTGCCAAAAAGAATTTGGCAGAAAAAAAAGCAACCCCTGCCTTAAAAAGAGACTTGGATTGCTTATAATATACCTTCAAAAATTCACCGAAGATACTAGTTGGCAGAATTATAATATTCAGCTGAAGACCGTCCTTTTGCGGTGGGCAAATCTAAATTCAAGTATTCTTTTACAAATACCGTGACGTCCCTTAAGTCTAATTCCTTGATTTCTACTCCCTGTTTCATACTGGGAGCAATCGCAATAAAACCGGTTTGAATATTCCTAGTGTTGGGAAAGTAACCGTGTGTTCCTCCTTCACCTGCAAGTATAGCCTCTCCGGTCACCTCTTTGCCGAAAGCGGCTCCTGATAAGCCCGAGAGAGCAAGGGCCACATGCGGATTAGCGCCTATTTTTTTTAGTTGTTTAGCATCTATAATATCGAAATACTTTTTGTCCGTTGTAGGCAATGATTTCAACATATTCAACACTTGTTTTTTGGTTTGCTGATCATCCTCATTCCGTAAAAAAAGAAATGCAGCTCCCCCCACAGGAAAAAATCGGGCCTTCCAATTACTTTCATCCTCCGGGTTTAATAAACCCGCTTTAGCTAGCCATACGTTGGGATTTACGGATTTTTCAACATTATAGAATCCATGGTCGCCTGTAACAATAAGTAAGGTATTATTTTCCATTCCAGCATCCTTTATTGCTTGTCTTATTATTCCAATACTTCTATCCGCCTCATGTACTGCATCGTGAACCATCTGCCCCTCACGCCCTACAGTATGTTCTGCATGATCTACCGAGATAAGGTGTATGGTCATTAAATTTGGTTTTTTATGACGGATTACCCAAGCTGCTACTTGTGCGTTGTATTCGTCTTCTCCCCACTTAACTTCTTCCTTATCTGGGAAGACTTCTTTTCTAATAGTATCCATAATTCCTTTGGGTAATGCATACTTTTCTCTAATATCTTCTCCCATGCTACCTATATCCGCAATATTAAAGTCAATGGGTGCAGCGGCCGAAGCTGGCCACATTAAAGAAGCTACTTTTAAACCAGCAGACTTTGCAGCTTTCCAAATAGTGGGTGATGTTATCTCATTAAAATTCCAGTAAATTTTCCCCGTTGCACTATCTGGTTCAAAAACACCATTAAAATAAATACCATGATCGGCTGGTTGGACCCCTGTTACAATAGTTGTATGAGAAGGATAAGTAACGGATGGAAAAACACTATTAACACCATAAGCGTGAACGCCTTCTTTCAGCATTTGCTTGAGATTTGGGGTGTCCCACTTATCATCAAAATAAAAATCAGGACGAAAGCCGTCGATCGTTACCAGAATCACATGTTTATGTTCTTGCGCTTTTAACATACTTACCATGAAACAAGCGAAAAGAAGAGATAAAATTTTTTTCATTATACAGTATAGTGTTTTATTTAAAATTTTCGCAAGTTATCGATTGTGGTATTACGTTAATATTAAATTTTCCTTTTGCTACTTACTACACTTGCTATTTGCCTGATGATTTTTTATTTGGCAATAAGCATAATATGAAGCCTACTAAAATTAACAAAGCAATATTTACGAGGGTAGCCGTATGATAGGCCTTTAAATAACCTGATGTGGTAAAATCGTCGCCAAGCACGTAAAAAAAAATACCGCCAACAATACCTACACCCAACGCAATAGCGATTTGTTGAAAGGTTAAATATACACCGGAGGCCGCTCCGGCTAAGGAAGCGGGGATGCCCTTCATAGAGATCGTAAACATGGTAGGCAATACCGAACCGCATCCTAAACCATATACAAACAAGACTGGCAAAGCAAGAGCCGTACTCACCACGCCGGATTTCAGCACAATCAAATGAAAAACAAGGGATATAACCATAATTCCTATACCGCTTAGCAATACGTATTTGCCATAACGAGGCACTAATTTAATGGAAACAAAAGATGCTACTACATAGCCAACGCCCTGAAAAACAAAATAAAAACCACTTAGCGAAGAACTAATCCCCAATCCCGTCTGTAATTGAAGCGCATTGATAAGAAAATATGAATCTTGAACCATATAATAAAAGAGAGCCGCAGCCAAACCGATGTTAAAATGCCTGTTCTTAAAAAGCATAACATTGATTAACGCTTCTTTCTTTATTGCCAATCTGCGTCTCTGGTTATATAAGAAAGTCAATAGAGAAAAAAGCGACAATACAAGCATCACAATGCTCCAGTTGGGCCACCCCAGCTCTCTTCCTTGAATAATGGGATAGATGAGGGAGATGAGCGAAAAAATCATTAGGCAAAGTCCTACAAAATTGAAATCCTTCCATTGTTTTTTATTTGCTTCTATTGGTATAGATCTTTTCTTGTCTAAATTCGTTAGTGGCGCTGCTACGCTGCTATTTCCTGTAAAATTCGTCCTTGTATTTGCTCCTGCTAGAAATTTAAATGCCAAAAGAGCAGAAAGAGTGCCTACAGGAAGATTAATTAAAAACACTAACCTCCACCCTTCTATAAAAAAATGAGTGTCTGGCAAAATTCCTCCCAGAAACTGACCTATAACGGAGGCTGTACCTGCTATACTTCCGTAAATACCCAGTGCTTTCTCGCGTTCCTTAAGATCTGGAAAAAGTATCGGTATAAATGCGATACCCTGGGGAACCATAAACGCAGCACTAATACCTTGTAATAATCGTCCTATATTGATTTGTAAAGCGTTTTGCGATAAACCACATATGCAAGAGGCTAACGTAAAAACCAATATACCGGCGATAAAAACCCTCTTTTTACCAAAATAATCTCCCGCGCGCCCACCAGTAATTAGAAACGCTGCATAGCCAATAACGTATAATACAATTACCATTTGTATATCGCTGTCAGAACCTTGTATACCCTTTTTGATGGAGGGAATAGCAACATTTACAATAAAGAGATCGATCACTGATAAGAAAATAGCGGATGAAACAATTAAGAGAGGAAACCATTTGCTAATCTTTTTATTCATAAATTTTACCTTATTTATTTACCTTTATGGAAGCTAAGGTGGTAGCTTTCATTGGCCTCCACAAGTAGTTTGGTAAATGATACTAGGTATGAAAAACAATACTATTATTGATAATGAGAGGGTTGAAAATCAAGAAAAATTAAGTTTAAAAGAAAATAACTGTGTTGTGACAAAGGTGTTTAAAGTGATTGGTGGCAAATGGAAAGTTTTATTAATTAACGCCATATACAATGACTGTCCAAAGAGATTTGGTGAACTCAAACGTGAAATGGAAAATGTTATCACACAAGCCACACTCACTACCCAGTTGAGGGAATTAGAAAGGGATGGCATCATTTGTAGGAAGGCTTATGCAGAATCGCCGCCAAGAGTTGAATACAAGCTTTCAGACCTTGGAAAAACACTGATTCCGGTAATTAGATCGCTTGAAACTTGGTGGGAAGATTACTCTACCTGCGTAAATGAGTATAAGCAGATAGAATAGAATGCTTCTTAGGAGAAAAAGTAAAACACTTTATCTAAATAATTTCATTTTCTCTTAAATATCCATCTTGATAAGCTTTTTCTATTAATGTATTCCAACGCTGTTGATTTACCTTATCTAACATATGTCTCGTTTCATGGTCATATCTTTGCTCTATACGCTTGTAATTTTCGAATAGTTGATTGAATAATTGATTGGCTTCTTGCTGGTAATTGTCGGTATACACATAACTTCTTAACGTCTTAAGCAAATCTTTTTGCATGATAGCCCCTATTTGAAAGTGTCTTTGCTCATGTGATAATAATTCCTGCATATGTTCCTGACTCCGTACGCTATTCTTTTTAATCCAAGAAGCTGCATCATTAAGCTTTAAATTCACAAGAAAGTCAAGCTTAAAATTACCGTTAACCTTCTTTACTTGGTAACTAAAGCTAATTCTCCATTGCGTTTGAGCCAAAAACGGATCGGGTAAAGTTGGCTGGCCTTTAAAATCTTCGGCTGTTAACAAACGGTAGCCCTGCGCATACAATAGTGTACTTGTCAGTGTAAAACAAATGAAGAAGAAAAAACATGACTTAAAACGCATAGTCCTTTTGATTACTATTGGCAAAAATAAAAATCTTTGACTGCCCTAACAATGGTCTGCTTTGGCGAAATGTATATCTGGATAAACTTGAATTATTGTTATCTTGCTGCTCGTCTAATTTAACGAAACTTTTTTATGAAAAAGATTTTTATACTTTTAACGACAGCCTTTTTCTTTACTTCTTTTACTCCTAAAGAGATCACATGGATAGCCATTGGTGATTCGATTACTTACTTAAATGATCACCCAGATGAAACGGGCAACCGTGTCACGAAAGGATATATGACAAGAGTAGTAGAGAAAACACCACGCTTACGGTACATAAATCAAGGTCACAATGGTTGGACAGCCGTAAAGATTGCTAAGGAAATTGATAAGCTTGGTTTGGTTAAAGCAGCTATTTATTCTGTTTTCTTGGGTACGAACGATTGGTGGTCAGGTCTTCCTTTGGGCACTATCAAAGATTATGAAGATAACAGTGGGAATGCCACCGTATACGGTGCCTTCAAAACCATTATTAACAAAATTAAGAATCTTAATAATCAAGCTAAGATTATACTTATTACACCTATGCAACGAACAGACTTTGTATATATTGGCGACATGCGTAACAATGCTTGGGGTTCTTATAAGGAAAAGAACGGCCAATCGCTAGAGCAGTTTGCTGAAGCCATAGCAGCTATTGGTAAATTGGAGAATTTTCAAGTTGTCGATTTATATCATCATGATCTTTTGGCATTGCCAAAGCTGGTTAAGTATAAACGCCTAAAGAATCCCAAAAACGGTGATTACACCAATTATAAGTATCCCACATATACCACTCTCCCATTTAATCCGGCAAGCGACGAGTATCCTTATCCTGTTGACGCAATTGATATAACATATGACGGTTTGCATCCGTCAGATAAGGGTAATCAAGTAATAGCCGATGAGCTCATAAAAACATTTCGCAAAAATGGCGCGATCTTAGCATCGCACCTGTAATTTATTCTTCACAAAACAATTGGATTACGGAGATTTAAGATGTTCATCAAAAAATGATATGCCTACTTTGGCAGTGCAAATTGCACGTCGGTCTTACAATGCTCGCAAACGCTTACGTATTTATAAAATTGTTTTGCATTGCGGATCGCTTCCTCATTGCTGGAAAAATAACCGAGATAAACTTTCTTCAATGGCAAAAACTTGCAACCATCCGCATGTATTTCATGCACCCCCGATGGTTGAGGTTCCTCGTTTAAATAATAGAAATTAGGCATAGTTGTGGTGTTAGGTTAATTGTTGTTAGACATCTATCGATCTACATTCTTCTTAATCTTTTAATTGTCTTTATTCTTTATTATAAGCATATCAATAAGATGTGCTATTTTAGTTGAAATAGGTCTGCCTTGATTGTTTTTATTGTAAGCTAGTATTGTTTCTAAATACCTGAAACAGGTTTAGTGTTATAAAAATGGCAATGCAATGAATCTCCAGAAGATTATTTACTTAAATAAAATTTCATATATTTTCACAAAATATTGCTCACTTTTTCACACATTAGAGAACAGCTATTCCAAATATTTCTAAAGTAATTTTTTTAACCTTTGATTTTAAGTTAAGTGTTTAATAAATGATTTAGCTTGATTAACACCGTCTAATTTAAGGACGAAGAATTAGATTTACAAATGTTTTAAGAATATTTAACATAAGAAGGCAGCTTGATGCAATCAATTACATAAAATATTCGAATAGAGGATTCAGCCTAAAGAGCCCATTAAACAAGTCAATCACCATAAACTGATTAGCGTCACCGAAATCCTCACAAATACCCGCTCCTAGCCGTGAGTGTTAGCTTATTGTTTCTGTAACTGGCACTGGTTTCTGAATTTCAATGATCTTCAACCAATTCAATAATAAGATCACCGGATAGATGGGATCTAACTCATGCCACCTTCTGCCGAAATTAACTGACGATGGGTATTTATGGTGATTATTGTGATACGATTCTCCTAACATCAGGATATCTACTGAAAATAAATTCTGGGAAGTATTATTTACTTTGAAATTTGTGTAACCATACTTATGTGCGAACCAATTGATGATAGCTCCATGTAACGGTCCCATAATAATAACCAACGGAAATAGTAAAAACCACCATGCCGATGTAGAAAATATAAAGAAAAAGGCAAAATAAGCTAATACCCACAATAATCTTGAAAGATTAGAATTTGCCCATCTTTCAAAGGTTCTCCATTCAGGAAGGTTCTTTTGAAAACGACTTTCTATAGTTACCTTTTCTTTTACAATCTCTGTATAAATTTTTTTTGTACGCCACATCATACTAAAGATATTTGAAGAAAAGCTTGGCGAATGTGGGTCTTTTTCTGTATCAGTGTATGCATGATGCATACGGTGCATAATAGCATATGCTTTAGGACTTAGATAAGATGACCCTTGTGTAATATAGGTAAACAGGAAAAAAAAGCGTTCCCAAAATTTGTTCATTTTAAAAGAACCATGGGCAGCATATCGGTGTTGAAAGAACGTTTGTGA
>DATMSZ010000264.1:0-15366 GCA_035565175.1 Pseudosphingobacterium sp. | reverse complement strand
AGATGAGACTTCCTTACAGGGCCGTGGGAGACTACCACGTCGATAGGCAGCAGGTGTAAAGGTAGAGATACCATAGCCGAGCTGTACTAATAGCCCGAAGCTTTCTCAAGCAGCAGCAGGCTGTTGTCTTCCTGTTTTTTTTCTTCCGGTATATATGTCAACTGAGTTATAGGTTATAAGCGATGGGCTGTAAGTGGTAAAAACCTGGTACGGATTACCAAAAGGTAAAACGTATTACTTAATACCTGGAACGTACTGCTTAAAACGTAAAACCCAGATAAGATATTCGGGTGCCTATATCGGCGGTGTCCACCTCTTCCCATACCGAACAGAGAAGTTAAGCCCGCCAGAGCCGATGGTACTGCAGTAACATGTGGGAGAGTAGGTCGGTGCCACCTTTTATTGGGGCCGTACAGTGAGATACTGTGCGGCCCTTTTTTGTTGTTCCATCTTCCGGCAACTTCTACTCGGGTTTATTTTGACGTTGCGCTTACAGCGCAAATTCTTTTTTGATAGTAGCGAAGTTTAACTTTGTTGTCAATGACAAAACAAATTCCCTTATCGGCTCTTGAATTGGCCGTAGTAGTTGAAGGCGGAGACGCCGGCACTGCAATTAGTAGTACAGTAGAAGTCGCTCAACACATAGAACAATTAGGATACCAACGCATTTGGCTGGCAGAACACCATAACATGGAACATATAGCAAGCTCCGCTACAGCGGTGCTTATTGGTCATGTTGCAGGTCACACGGAAAGTATTCGCGTAGGTTCCGGTGGGATTATGTTGCCTAATCACACCCCTCTTATTGTCGCAGAGCAATTCGGAACCCTTGAAACATTATATCCTGGTCGAATTGACCTGGGCTTAGGAAGGGCACCCGGTACCGACCAACTAACAGCCATGGCTTTAAGAAAGAATAATATGAATGCCGCCTACCAGTTTCCAGATGATGTGAGAGAGTTACAACAGTTTCTTGATACTGAAAATGTAGTGAGTAAAGTGCGGGCATTCCCAGGAGAAGGACTCGATATACCTATTTGGATATTGGGATCTAGTACCGACAGTGCTCATTTGGCTGCAAAATTTGGCTTGCCGTATGCATTTGCCTCTCATTTTGCTCCAGCCCAATTTCGCGCTGCTATAGATATTTATAAGCGTGAATTCCGTCCTTCAGATCAGCTTCAAAACCCCTATGTAATGGCCTGTGTAAATATTATTGCTGCTGATACAGATGAAGAAGCCGAGATGCTTTCAACGAGCTTGTTCCGTATGTTTATTGGTATTCTTACTGATAAACGGCAACCTCTTCAACCACCAGTTCCGTCATTAGCACCCTATTGGAATCCAGAAATACAACATGCGGCGAATAATATGACTGCTTGTACGTTTATAGGAAGTAAGGAAAGTATTCGCCAACAGTTATCGGTGTTTATCGCAGAAACCGGTATTGATGAATTGATGGCCGCTTCCTATATCTATGATAAAGAAAAGAAATTGCGGTCGTTCACGATCTTGAAAGATGCGCTAAGTGAGGTATAGATTGCTTTTGAGTTAATTACTGTATTTGCCGCAATGACGTAATTAAGCATTGATATTGTTTAGCTGTAGGGTATCTACTGTAGGAGGCTGAGCGAAGAGGCTATCTATAATTTGGTAAAGGAAGAAATACTAAAAATCAATATTCTTTTTTTGATTTGGATAGCGGTTTGTTGTCTTTATTTTTGATGTAGATGTGTTTTATTTTCGTGTTTTCTACATTTTTTTCATCAATTTCAAAATACCTACTTAGCGACTTAAATAACGGAGCCAACTTTAAGAAACCATAAATGCGGGGATCAAAATCAGGTTTTCTTTTATTAAGTAACGCGCCGATTTCCGCTAAAAATGCCCAACCACTTTCGTCTGCAACATCACTTACCGTATTTTTCAAAAGCCTTATAAAATTGCTGCTAATGGGCTCTGTATCGATTGATTTTTGTGTCTCTTTTTCTAGCGTTTCAGCAGCTCCCTTTTCTTTCACTTTATTATCTATCGTAGGTACAGCCTGATTGTTATTACTGAGAATTTCGATGTATATAAATTTATCACAAGCAGCAATAAAAGGCTTAGGAGTTTTCTTTTGACCAATCCCTATTACTAACTTGCCTGATTCTCGAAGCCGGATAGCTAGCCTTGTGAAATCACTGTCGCTTGATACAATACAGAATCCGTCGACCTTTTGGCTATGAAGAATATCTATCGCATCTATAATAAGAGCAGAATCAGTCGAATTTTTACCGCTTGTATAGCTGTATTGTTGAATAGGGGTTATGGCGTGGGTAAGTAATGGGTCTTTCCAACCTGCAACGTAAGGGCTTGTCCAATCGCCATAGATTCGTTTAATGGAGGGAGTGCCATGCCTCTTCACCTCATCTAATATGTTTTCTATCTTTGAATTCGAAACATTGTCTGCATCAATAAGAACTGCGATACTTAATTCCATTTCTTCTTTTATATACTCATCACTTAGATTAGCTTATTCGTTACTTCTCCCAATAGATTATTTCTGATGCCCCCAACTTCGTCTATTTACATTTAAGTGAAATTCTTAATCTACATAATTAAGTGACACTTTTTTAATGTTATTTAAAACGAATGTACAAAATAAGATTAACTACTTCATTTTTTCGTGTGGTAATAATTGTTTTCTCTTGGGGTTGAGGTTGAAACTATTAACTTTGATGTTAGCGTTAAGTGCTATTACATGACGATGTTGATGACATTATTCTATTGGAATCTTTTTGGTCTCTAATAGTTCGATAAATAGGTATACATAAATAGAAGAATAGATATGATTGCTCAAGTTTTTGGAGCGGCCTTTGGACTATTGGCTGTGGTTTTTGGTGCTTTTGGAGCACATGCATTAAAAAAAAGATTTACAGAAGAACAGTTGCATAGTTTTGAGACCGGCGTTAAATATCAAATGTATCATGCGATTGTGTTGTTATTAATTGGTCAATTGTGCGAGGAAACAGCATCTTTATATCAAGCGTTTACTATTTTATTTATCGTTGGGACAATTTTATTTTCTTTTAGCATTTACGGCCTTTGTTTATGTTCAGCCTTTGGCAGGAAATGGCGTTTTTTGGGCCCAATTACACCATTGGGAGGATTGCTTCTCGTTGGCGGATGGGGATTGTTTTTATATCAACTTATAACGGTTGCTTAGGTACTTAATCGAAACAAATTCCCAAGCGAGTATATAGATTATGCAGGGTAAAGACCTGCTTATTCGTCTTATCATCCACCAGTATTTTTGAGTTGCCATTTGAACAACGATACATCGCTTGTAATTCATGTTGTTTCGTTAGGGGTGAAAAGGAAACAATAATCGCAAGTAAGACTAATCCAAATAAGGTTAAGGTTAAAGAAGAACCAATTTTTATATTGTTTTTATTAATAAGTGACATAATACAAGCTATCTTCTAGTATAATCACCTAAAAATTAATGCCATTTTTTTAAATAATTGTTATATAGGTGTTTGGGTTATTTTAGATAGGTTTAGGTGTTCGGAAATGGACGGTTTGCGTACGATTTCGAACGATGGAACGTTAAGTGTTTAGTTTTTAAACGACTCTATAAAATATTTTAAAAAATAGTTGTCATTGTGTATTATGTACACTATCTTTGTGGTATCATAATTTAGGTTTATAATTGGTTAGTAGAGGCCTTCAATCTCCCCGGTTGAAGGCCTTTCTTTATTGTTACCGTTTGCCCAAACTTATGCAATAATCACCTAGTGTTTTTCACTTGCAAAGGTTTTCGTAATAGTATTCACCTCTTTGTCAGTTAAGTGATTACCTGAGTTGATCAATATTTTATACCTAAAGACAACAGATTTTCCAGCTTCGAGCGCAAAATTTAGCGTTTCTTTACCTCCGCTCATAGCGTTTTGACCTAATGGATTAGCGGCAAATAAACCATATCCACGAGCATGCCAATAGGTTGGATAACCAACATTGTCTGGATGATCAATCAATACGAGTGAGATGGATTCGTCCGCAATCTTTCCCGTCAAGTTTACCCACCGCCCTCTAGTACCCCAAACATTGTCGCCTTCAATACCTTCACTACTTCGATATTTACCCGTTGTTTTTGAGTTATCTAGTTTAGCGACTTCCGTTATATTTCCGCTAGCATCTGTGAAATTAACCGGTTCATTTGAAGGATGTTCTAATTCCCGTGCCAGACGGATTCCTAATAAACCTTCTTTGTTATCTTTGAAAGATACTTTCTCTTTCAATGCCGTTAATTTAGTAGTTAATTCGACTGTGCGCATATCACCTTCAGCGCTGAATACATAGCGTGTATCTTCTTTTAAAATATTGGTGCCATCTGGTTTTTGCCAGTATTTGGTTACATCTAATAAAGCATGATCATTTGTCGCTTCCATTTTGTTAACACTGGAATGTACAATAGTACCATAATCATTTTTCTTTTCAGAAGGTATAGCAGTAGAATTATTCCAAAAATCGAGGCCGTTCACATCCCCATAATTAAACCAGAGCCCTACATGATGTGGGTGATCTACTCGCTCACCGGGTCTTGGATCAAAAGGCCATCCTCTAGTTACTAATGTGTTTTTGGAAGTACGTAAAGGATATAGCACTGGTTTCATTAAAGATTCAGGATAGATATAGGAAGTGAAAGGCTGCCCATCTACAGTAATATCAACACGTTTGCCCGCTTTATTTTCGGTAATAGCAAAACGGTTTTTTTCAACCTTAAAGCCTGTAATGGTTAATATAGCAATAAGCGCCAAAATATTTATTTGTTTATAATCCATGGTGTTACTGTTTAACCAACAACTACTTCTTGTTTTTCGTCATTAAAAGAGACTTTTTTACCCGTTTCCATAGCTATCCTGGCCATTATATTTGCGACAGAATGATTATAACCCGCTTTCACAGAGGCGTTAGGCGTTTTTCTGCTGCGCACACATTCCATCCAGTTCAACATATGAAGAGAAGTCATGGGATCGCTACCCGTATTAGCCGAGGTTTCTATACGTGCAGCGTTAGCTAATGTAAAAGGTTGTAGCAAGTTTGCTTTCATTCCCATTTCGGCAGCCATCTTAGCCGATAGGCCACCTTCGTCTGTCACTTGATTCGTGTCTAAATTTAGCATACCTGCGTTCGAGTAGTACAACTCTTTAATACCTCCTGCCGAATTGGTGAAACGTGATGAATAAAGAACTTGAAATCCTTTACTCTTGTCATTTGTCGGGCCGTAATCCATTACGGCGGTTACCGTATCAGCGTTTGTACGGCCGTCATTCCACATGTAAATACCGCCGTTAGCTGCTACGCTTCTTGGATGTTCAAGATCAGTAAACCAGTGTACTGTATCTATCTGATGAGACATCCACTGCCCAAAAATACCAGAAGAATAAGGCCAGAATAAACGATATTCTAAATACTTCCGAGGATCCCATGCTACTTTTGGTCGATTCATTAAAAAGCGATCCCAGTCTGTATCTTGCTCTCGTATTTCCTTTATCAATTGTGGAAGTCGCCATCTTCCTGGTTGGTTAACATTCCAAGTCATTTCCACCATTTTTATATCACCAAATTTTCCAGACCGAATATATTCATTAGCGGCAATGTAGTTAGGTGCACTTCGTCGTTGGGAACCAACCTGCAAGATTTTTCCTGTTTCAGTTACAGCTTGAAGTAAGATTTTAGCATCTTCCAATGTTTCAGCCATAGGCTTTTCTACATAAACATCTTTTCCATTGCGTACTGCCTCTGCAGCCATGAGTGCATGTTGAAAATCGGCTGTACTGATGATGACAGCATCAATCCCTTTTTGCGCATAAAGTTCGTCGTTATTTCGATATTTAGCGATTGACATGCCAGCTTTGTCTTTAATAAAAGCTTCTGCCTCATCGCGTCGGCGGTTCCATATATCGGAGACACCTACGAACTCAAAATTTAATTTTTTAGAATGGTTTAAAAAACTAGGGCAAAGTGTGCTTTTAAAGCGATTGGAGAAGCCAACAATAGCTACCCGTACACGATCATTTGCACCTAAGATGCGACCATAACTTTTGGCACTTAAGCCCATGGCAGATAGGCCCACAATTCCCGCACCTACAGAGGCTTTTTTAATAAATTCACGACGGGAATTTTCATAGTTTGTTGTCATATTACTATTGGTTAGTTATAAATTATATGGTTTATATTTTTTGCAGGACAAAACTTTTCTTGTATTAAACTAAAATAACATCCAGCAAAATAAATGAAGAGTTCTTCGTTCACAATTTTGGTTATTTAAGTGAATGCCTGCTGAGTCTTGCAAATGATAGCTAATCAATACAAGTATAATGACATAGCAGTTTTAAAAGAAATAAAAGCTAGGAAAAATCTACGCAATCGATGTCGCTTGCATACAAGATAGGTGTTTAACAAAGAAAGGCTCCCTGGTAGTCACCTAATTGTTACATCAGGGAGCCTTAATAGATGAGTGCTATTTGTTTTTAAATTCCAAGACTGTAAGAATTGGGAAGTGGTCGGAAGGAAATTTACCACGATAGGTATCTGTTAAAATCCCCCATTTTTTAGCGCGAATATCTTTTGTTACAAAAATATGATCAATTATTTGATCGCTTGCCAGTGCTTTTGTTGAACCGAAGGCGTTAAAAGAAGCATTGTTTTTATAGGGGTATTGTACCTGCAACTGAGTATCGAAGACTAACTCAGATTGTGCCAGTGTTTTATACCATTCGGTGTCATTGGCGCCATTAAAATCGCCTGTTAAAATAGTGGGTAATCCTTTTGCTATCTCCTTTATCTTTTTTAGGATGAGATGACTGCTTTCCCTCCTGGCAATAACACCCCGATGGTCATAGTGAACATTAAAGAAGTAAAAGTTATGTTTACTAACTTTATCTTCTAAAAGTACCCATGAGCATATACGTTTGTGTGATTGCGCATCCCATCCAAAGCTTGGCTTATCGGGGGTTTGAGAGAGCCAGAAATCACCTTTATCCAATAAATTGAATTTGTCTTTTTTAAAGTAAATTGCCGAATGCTCTCCCGCATCTTTTCCGTCATCTCTACCAACGCCGTAGCGGTCATAATTGGGTAGTCCGGCACTTAGATCGTCAACCTGGTTTCTTAATCCCTCCTGCGTGCCGAAAACGTCAAAATCATGAAACCTGACGAGCGAAATAATTACCGGCGCACGATCTTGCCAAAGATTACCTGTATCGGTTTTGTTAGCATAACGAATGTTATAAGAACCAATAGTAATGGTTTGTGCGCAGAGTCCGTTTGCTATAAGTAGCAAGACAATAAGCAGCGAGAATGGATGTTTCTTGTTCATCTTTATAAATTTATGATTGAGAGTTTATTCCTCCCAACCAGGATTTTGTCCGATATTTGGATTTAATAGATAGTCTTCTTGTGGAATAGGATATAAATAGTGTTTTTCTTCCCAATGTCTATCAATATTATTCAGCCAAGTTAATTCACCCGATGTGTTGTTTTTTAGCTGTTGTGGGTTTACGCCCCCGCTGATGGTAGGGCCTACATTTACATAGGTGACACCGGGGATCCGTTGAGCTGGTTCCTCTTGAAAGAAGCACACGTCTAATACGCCATCCTCATTAAGATCAAGCGGTGTATTTAGAGCAGGAACGTAAAAACCGTTCCACTGCATGTCCATCAGTTCTCCCTTGTGCCATCGTACAATATCATAAAAGCGGAAGCCTTCCAAAGCAAGCTCGATACCTCGTTCCCTACGTATCTCAAGCAGTATCGGGTCGCTAATTTCCTTAAAATAATTCTGCTGTAAGTAAGGATCTATTTGAGTAGGTAAGGAAGAAGTGTTTCCGGTAATACCTGCGCGTCGGCGAAGCGCACCAATTGTAGAGTTCCAATCTGCAGCGTTAAGCGTGCCAAGTTCCGCTTTGGCTTCCGCATAATTTAATAATACCTCCGCATATCTAATCATACTGATAGAATTCGTATTACGTGTTCCACCGTCATAAGACGTATTATCGACTGTCCATTTTATAGGTTGATATCCTGTGTAGGTATAAGAAAATACAGGGGGTGCTGGTTCCGGTTTTCCTCCGTTGAGGCGTTTATAATCACCCATACGGATCGTTTGTTGCAAGCGCTTATCCCTTCCCTTTACCTCTTCTGTGAAAGTCATCGTTGCATAATCCGGTTTATTGGTAAACGGTGTACCATCAATATTGAGGTAAGTGTTGACGAAAGTACGGATGAAACTCAATCGGGCGCCATAGGTTGCACTGGTCCACCACCAGTTCGCATCGTTTAAAACATTTAAAGAAGCGTTCATTACTGCCGATAACATTATTTCCTGCACAACGGGGGCATCGCTTGTAAAAAGTTGTCTATAAGAGAGATCTTCGCCTCCAGCAGTATTTAAGCTAAATCGTCCACCCTGCATGACAACCTCAGCTGCAGTAGCCGCCTCCTGAAGCCATTGATTGGCAGATCCGCTAAGATTGTAAGCCACATGATATTTTCTAAAGGTGCCTTCGAATAAACATACTCTTGATTTAAAGGCATAAGCAATGTCTTTTGTGATAAGACTTCTAGTGGCATCGTTCGTAGCTGTGATGTTTTCGCAAGCATAATTAAGATCAGCTAAGATAGAATCCATTACGACTGTTCGACTATCACGACTGTTAAATAAGCCCGGGTCATCAATCGTAAAGGGCTTACTAATCCAAGGCACATCTCCAAAACGTTTAACTTTGTCGAAATAAAACCAGGCACGGAAAAAACGTGCTAAGCCAATATAGTTGTTTTTTACTTCTGCACTTAGTAGTGGACTGGTACAATTTGCTATAAAAAAATTCACGTTTCGTAAGTCCTCCCAGTCCCATCCATCACTTTGTCGAGGGCCATAAGCACCTACACGTAAAAAGTCAGGCACTTGGCTGCGTGCTCCGTAATCAGACATCTGGTCGCCACGGTGAATATCATTTGCCGTGGGCAAAATATTATAAAAGGAGTTGGCATACAAGGCTAAGCCATTCTCACTATTAAAAACAGCCTCACCGGTTGCAGTATCTTCAGGCTGCTGATCTAATTTTTGACAACTTGTAAAAACGCCAACAAGTACTGTGAAAAACAACCATTTAGCAACTTTCATTTGATTTATATTTAAATGCTTTATCATGATTCTTGTTAATTAAAAAGTGGCCGATATACCAAAGGATATACTCTTTAACATAGGATAGTTATTTCCATTACCGCTGTTATTGTCATTAGGATTTTTCACTGCTTCATCGTCATCAGGAGGGCTAAGAAACGCATCAGAGCGCCACACATTTTCAACATCTAGATCTTTAGCTCTTTTATAAAGGGGCGACCAAGTAAAGAGGTTTTCACCCGAAACAAATACGCGCGTGGCGCTCATACCCAAGCGTTTTATCCAATTTTCAGGAAGCATATAACCCAGCTGTATATTCTTCATACGGATATAGGCTACATTCTGTAAATAGCCAGTTTGATTTTGTCGAAGCGTTCCTTGAGTGTTTTGGGCAATATAACCCCGATATCTTGGTAAATAGGTGTTTGGATTGTCCTCCGACCAAATTTCACCCAGCTGCCAAGTAGGGATTTTATTATACGGGCGATTGTACTGCCCCCAGAAAATAGCTGCTTCCGGTCCTGGATACCAGTCTTGTTTTCCCACACCTTGAAAAAATACTGAAAATGAAAAACGGTTCCAATCGGCTCCCAAATTAATGCCATAAGTATATCTAGGAGTAGTGTTACCGATGATAGACATATCCCCAGGATTTCCTACTGTTTCGGTACCTTTATCTATTACACCATCTCCATTAAGATCTGCAAATTTAATATCGCCAGGGAGCGTCTGTCCGCTAGTAGATGATTTATAAAGAATTTGCTTAGGAGAATTGGTGATGTCCTCGGCAGAAGTGTAAAATCCCGCTGTTGTGAAACCCCAAATTTCACCTAACTTTTGACCAGTATAATAATCAGATAGCCGTCTGTCTGGATTGTTGTATTTAGTAACTTCCGCTTGATAATCTGCTAGATTTAGGCGAATATTATAGTGGAAGGGTTTAGCACCAAGGTCGAACTTGTCATTCCATTGAATCGAAACTTCCCACCCTTTCGTTTCCAAATCAGCATAATTACCTTTCGGTACATTGGTTCCAAAAACAGCGGGTAAAGTCATACCCGTCGTAAACATATCGGTAGTTCTGCGCATATAAGCATCCGCTACCAATGTTAAGCGATTTGCCAACATACTTACATCCAAACCTACATTGGTTGTGGTAGAAGTTTCCCAAGTAAGGCCCTCCGGCAATACTCCTGGTTGACTTGTCTGCTGTGGGCGCACTCCGTTCAGAATTCTTTCCGATTGAGTAATCTTATATCGCTCTTGAAAGGCATAGGAAGCAATACTTCCATTACCTAGTGAACCATATGAAGCCCTCAATTTCAATTCAGAAATAAAGTTTGGCGAAACATTCCAAAAAGGCTCACTATTAATACGCCAACCAGCGGAAATAGAAGGGAAGAAAGCAAAACGTTGGTCTTCTGGAAATTTCGATGATCCATCATACCGGCCATTGGTTTCGATAAGATAACGATCTTTGTACGCATAATTTAATCGATAAAATCCACCTCGGATAGCCCATTTTTCTCTACCACCTAAAGTACTTATAGATTGTCCGAGCGCTAGATTAATATCCGAGGCATCTTCGAAGATAAGTCCATTACGCGTAGTTGTAAGTGATTTAAAGGTAGATTGTTCATTGTTAAAACCAACCAAGGCTTTTACATAATGGCCGCCCGTTAATTTTGGCTCATATTCAGTATAAACGTTCGTGGCGAGATAATCAGTAAGTCTGTCTGTAAATTGTAGATCGTTGGTGTTTGTTCCTACATACTCAATTACTCCTGGAATTCGGCTGTAAGGCACTTGTATACGCCTCCTCTGCTCATCATTGTTGGTTTGCTGAAAAGTAAAGTCTGCATTTATGCGGAGTTGATTGCTGAAAAAATTAGTATTTACGGAGCTGGTATTTCGAAAAACCCTTCTGTCCATATCTGTTCCATTTTTGCCATACCAAAAATCACCTACCGTATAAGCCGCGGAGTAGGTTAGCGTTCCATCTGGATTAAACATGGGAGCCATTGTGTGTCCCTCATCAGAAATATTACGCCAAATACTTCCTCCTTCACCAACATTTAAAGGATTATGGTACTTAATGCTTGAATAATCTGCATTATTAGCGAATCGTAGCCAAGGAAACACTTGTAAGGAACCTTTGGCCCGGAGATTATAAGATTTGTAATCATCGGAATTATAACGAAAAAGACCACTTTGATTAAACATTCGCCCGGATACATAAAAATCAGATTTACCCTGGCTGCCAGAGATAGTGATATTATGGTCATTAGAGTTATTATGATCTTTATACAGTTCCTTGTACCAATCGGTATTACCGTAGTATACATATTCTCCGGCTTCATTTACATCAACTTTTGGTAGACTTGGATCTGCTGCCCTACGTTGATATTCAGCCAGATACTGAGGAGAGAACTTAACAGTTTTATTAACGTTCTGCGGAGTTTGAGAATAATCGTTCCATGCCGACCAAGAATCGTTAAACATTGTAGCGAACTGATAACCATCCGTGACAAAATCTGGTGATGCCACAGGACTTTTAATACCATGATTGAATGAATAAATCACACTAGTTTTATCGGGATTGGGATTTTTTGTAGTAATTAATATAACACCAAAAGCTCCTCGCGCTCCATAAATTGCGGCGGAAGACGCGTCTTTCAATACAGAAACGGTAGCCACATCATTTGGATTGAGTCTACTTGGATCTCCTTCAACTCCATCAATAAGAACCAAAGCGTTGCCCCCTTGGCCGATTGAAGTTATACCTCGTACATTATAAGAGGGCGACTGGATGGGTTTGCCGTCGAGTGGCACCAGATTAAGATTAGGTATAGTACCCTGCAAACCTTGGGTAAGGTTAGGAATGGCTCTATTTTCAAGCACTTTGCTTGTTACCTGATCTACGGCGCCGGTGAGATTAACTTTCTTTTGTGTTCCATAACCAACTACCACTACCTCGTCCAAACCTTCGAAACCTTCTTTTAATGTAATTTCTATAGTGCTTTTACCATTCAATGGTATTTCTTGTGTAAGAAAACCGGTATAGGAAACGATCAGAATAGATTGTGGATCAATATCTTTCAGTTCAAAAATTCCATTATCATTGGTCACAGTAACGCGTTGTGTACCTTTTACTTTTATGGAAGCTCTTGGTAGGGGAGTGCCCGTGGTATCAGTGACTTTTCCGTTCACCGTGTTCTGTTGCAAGTCATCAAATGAGCTTTTGTTTATCATCAATGACTCTTTCTTTTTGATAACTACAGCATTACCTTTAATAGTGTAAGTTAGTTGTTGATTTTGTAAGGCTAGTTGCAGCACTTGGGAAATAGTGGCATCTTTCACAGAAAGATTAATGGGTTTGGTCTGCTTTAAAACCTTCGCATCATAAAAAAAGTCAAAATTAGTTTGCTGATGAAGATTTGCTAAAAACTGTTCCACAGATAAGTTTTTTGCCGATAAGGTAATGTTTTGCGCATTTCCGGGCTTTGCATATCCTTGTAGGATGCTGAGTAAAATCAGAAAACCTGTAATTTTCATAACCAAAAATGTTTGAAAATGAGGGATCGTCCAATCCCTTGATTTTAGGGTGTAGATTAATTGCATATATTTGTCTAAATGGGTATTGAAAAAAATGAGTATAGTTCTTTTTTCGATTTCTAAATTTTACAACCAGGAGCGCGGCAACGCTTCTGGTTTTTTTAGATGGCTTGTCTATTGTTAAGGCATAACCGTTACCCTCCTTCCCTCGATCTTAAAGTGCACGTTATCCGTTAGTTCCATAATACTTAAGATGTTTGAAATGTAATTGTTGCTGGAAATCATTCCACCAAATGTTTGATGTTTATTAGCTTTCGGATGATATATTACCTCTATATTGTACCATCTCTGTAGTTTTCGCATAATACTGATAAGCGGTTCATCTTTGAAATAGAAATAGCCGTCTTTCCATGAAAGAGCGTCTTTTATATCAGCTGTGACTACTCGAATTGGTTCGAAAGAATTAGTGATTGCCTGTAAACCAGGTTTAAGTTGTTTGCTTATGTTTTTATGATTAACCCGTACAACCCCTTCAATTAAGGTCGTTTTTGTATCTACCTCATCGAGGTAAGCCATCATATTAAAAGCTGTTCCTAAAACTTCTACGTTCGTACCTTTAGCCTTTACAAGGAAGGGCTGTAACTTATTTTTTGCCACTTCAAAATAGGCTTCTCCCTCAAGTTCCACTAGCCTTTGATTACCAGTAAAACAACTTGGAAAAGAAAGTCTACTTGACGCATTTAACCACACCTTGGTGCCGTCTGCTAATGTGAGCATATATTTGCCGCCCGGCGGAGTAATGAGTTGATTTTGACGGCTAGTTTGATTTTTTTTCTCTAGTTTGATTGTTTTAAAGTTTAATCTGCCGTCTGCTGTTTTAATGATTTGCACTTTATTTTGCAGAGCAAGCAAGCCGTTTTTCTTTCCATCAAGCTTTATTGTTTCACCATTATCTAAAATTAATTGAGCACGTTTACCACCGGGTGGTATATCAAGCGAAGCATTAGCAGTTTCTTTAGTAAGTGGCGGTTGTTTTGGATTATAATACCAGATGGCAAAAATAGAAGAGATAGCTACTAATATAGAAGCCGCAATGCGCCAGTAGGTGAATTTTTTCTTTATTATTTGGGTTTCCTGTAGGATGTTTTGCATGAGTTTTTCATGCATTTCATTTTTTGTGTCCAGATTTTTTTCATTTACTTCATTTGGTAGCGCGTCGAATAATTCATAATATCGATTGATCACATCCTCTTCCGTTTTGGATGCTTTACCTTCGTTGTATTTTTTTAATAATGTTAGAAGCGTCTTGCGAGTCATATAAACTATTGCTGCGTTTATAATATGATCCGCGAAACAGAAAAACTCCCATAAAAAAAGAATTTTTTTTTAATTTCAGTTGTAAGTTGTTAAAAGACAGTATAAAATTATAAAGAGTAAAGTTTCTTTCAATTTATGGCGACAATAGGCAAGTTGATTTTGAACCGTTTTGCGAGATATATGCAATTGTTCGGCTATCATATCAGTAGATAAATCCTCTAAGTATCGAAGCCGGTAAATATTTTGCTGGGAAGGGGTTAGTTCTTTAAGAAGTTTTTTATAGGCTGTCATAAATTCCTTTTCTCGTATTCTGTCGTCTGTTTTGTCGGCACTGGTTTTGAGTTGATCTAATAAGGCTGGTATAGAACAATATTTGTTTTCTTTTTCCATCAATTTAAGCACCTTGTTTCGAGTGCATATATATAGGTATGCTTGGAGATTTTCTATTTGTAGGTGTTCTCGCTGTTGCCAGAGATTTAAAAATATATCCTGCGTTGTGTCTTTGGCGAGGGAGGTGTCTTGTAGCCTTTTATATGCGAGATTGTAGATATAAGCCCAATATTTATCATATAAGGTATTAAAAGCATTAATAGAACCTGTACTAAGTTCGTGAAGAAGACATAGGTCTTCCTCTGGATGGTTGACAGTTTTTATCATTATAAGGAGATTTGGGCAAATAAATGGTTCAACTATTAAGTCTGTGTTAAATATAAATGGTTTTTTAATTGTTAGTAGTGCCGCCCACAATTAGTTCTTTATTTACCAGATAAGAAGGAATCGGTTAAATGAATAAGTAGCTGTTTTCAGATTAGCGAAACAGAAGCTGAGTATGAGTTGTTGCGGATAAAGATTAAATTATTGTCAAAAATTTCATCTGATAGTTTTTTTGTTGTGATGATCGGAACTTAGCAGTTATCTTTATCCGATAATTCTCAAAGTGTAAACAAAGACCCATGGTAGATACATTAAGTCTTACTGATTTTTCCAAAATTTTAAATCTCGAAGAGAAAAAAACTATTCCCGGCTTTTTAATGTATAACTATGAACAAATTCGTCATGATGGATATAGCAGATTGTCCTTGTTCAGGCAAGATTATTATGAAGTCAGCATGGATTTAACTAGTGGCTGTACTATGCAAGTTGATGTGTTTTCTTTGCCAAGTATAGAAAATAGACTAACAATCATCGCTCCGCATCGCGGCCGAAAATATCGATCTCGTCGCTTGTCGGCTGGGTGCGCAGCTCCATCGGTTCGAACGGTAACGGCGGCAACTTGACGAAAGCATTGCGCGTGGCGCTGCCTCGCGCACGCAACGCCGGCG
>DATMSZ010000263.1:0-12472 GCA_035565175.1 Pseudosphingobacterium sp. | reverse complement strand
ACAACATTTTCAAATGTAGCACCATAACTAGATAATGAAGCTTTTAAAGCGTTATAGACAGATTTGATGCCTTCAGGGGTTATATCGTTTGTTACAGCACCCGAAATATAAAGAATGTTGTCAACCTTTAAAACCTGAGTATAGCCTGCAATGGTATCTTGTTTTAACTCATTATTCCAATGCCATTTTTCTTTTTTAATTTTTGTTTCTTGTGAAAAAGTTTTACAACAAATTAAAAGAAAAGGGAGAAGTAGGAAATATCGCATAATTGTTTAATTTAAATGGCAATGTGGTTCTACTATCTTTAATTCACCCTCAATAAACGTCTATTTATCAGCGAAGTTCACAACAGTTTAGGTTTCCGGTACCTAAAAACAACCTACAAATGCTATTAATCTTGATAATTTACTGCCGGAGAAGAGCGTGACTATTCTTAATTTCCAAGTGATATTAATGGAAGAAAGCGTTCAAAGTGCTTACAGGTTACTAAATGTGCATTTAATCGGAGATTATTATAGTATTTTGAGTTAATCATTCTAAACTTTTTCTTTTTTCCATGCTGCTATATATGCTAACAATGGGCAAAGGCTTTCCCCATATTCTGTGAGCGCATACTCTACGCGAGGGGGAAACTCCTCGAACTGTTTCCTGCTAATTAAGCCATCAGCTTCGAGTTCTTTCAATTGTTCAGTTAAAACTTTTTTTGAAATAGCAGGTATCCGAACACTGATTTCTCCAAATCGCCTGGCATGCTAGAAAGCACACGTAAAATAGTTAATTTCCACCGTCCTGCAAACAAAGCTATAATTTCCGTAACAGGACAGTCAGCATAGTCTTTTTTATTTTTCATTAGTCACTTTTAGGTTACCACCTTTTGTTTTGTTAACAACGGGATAAGCCATTCTACAGTATCGATTTCAGTATTTTAGCCTAACAAAAGTAATGATCATTTATTTTAAAACAAACACTATGATTTTAGTAACTGGTGCAACCGGTAATTTAGGCAAGGCCACCATTAATTCTTTATTGAATAAAGGCATATCCGCAAACAATATTGCGGCATTGGTAAGAGATGAATCCAAATCGGCAGAATTGAAATCAAAAGGCATTCAGGTACGGATTGGCGACTATCAGAATTTTGAGTCTTTAAAAAGTGCGTTCCAAGATGTGGACAAGCTGCTGCTGATATCTTCTTCATCGGAAATAGCTCACCGGTTTGAGCAGCATAAAAATGTAATTAATGCTGCCAAGGAAACTGGCGTTAGTCATATTATTTATACCAGTTTTGATATGAAAGATCTGCGTCGAAGTATAATGGGTGGAGATGTTCAATACCATGCAGACACAAGTGATTATCTAAAACAGGTAGCTGTACCTTATACTTTGATGGATAATACACTGTATGCTGACATGATTCCGCTGTTGTCCGCAAATAATATATGGGATGAAGGTATTTCCATCCCTGCCGGAAATGGTAAAACACCTTTTTTACCGATAACAGAAATGGCTGAAGCCATAGCTGTCGTACTGACTACTTCTGGGCATGAAAACAAAGAATATGTCATCGCTGCAGACGCTGCTTTTTCTTTCGCTGAAATCGCTGACCTAATATCAGACATTTTAGGGAAAAGGGTAACTTATTATCAACCTGAGGTAGATTCATACATTGCGCGGCTTGTGCAGAACGGATTTTCTGAAGATGATTCAGCATATGTGGCAAGGTTCGGTGAGGCAATTGCTAGAGGAGAGTTCGACACCAATAAAAGTGATGTCAAACAATTACTAGGCAGAAGTCCGATATCTTTAAAAGATTTTTTAAGAAGCATATACGGTAAATAATTCAAAGAAGCTTACATAATAGAATTAACATCCGGGCCGGGAACTTACCGGGCCGGATGTTATTGATTTTTACATTCTCGCTGGTATAGATCTAGAAGCAAGTTCTTTATTTCTTCTAAATCTTGTATTTCTTCGTCTAGTATTGTGATTGTATCTCCATTCGGTTTTTTTGGTAACTCCACCACTGTCGAATATTTATTGTCGTTTATACGTTTATTGTTTCAAACTGGTATATTTGCTAGTAGGTACATCTATACCGACCAATTGAAAAATAACCTCAAGTGACATCAAATGAAGAGAAGTAAGAATTATTTCAAACAGAGTATGATCGTTTTCTTACTCGTTATGCTATCTATGCATGGTAATGCCCAACAGATCGAACCCAATAGTAGAAAGCAGCTTTTCGATTTTGATTGGAAGTTTTTCTTGGGTAATGCGGCTGGTGCGGATGCCAACGATTTCGACGATAAGGCTTGGAAGCATATCGACCTGCCACACGATTGGAGTATAGAAGGGAAGTTCAATCCCAAAAACCCAATGGGCAAAGATGGAGGTTATCTACCTGCAGGGATAGGTTGGTATAGAAAATCGTTCACGCTGCCGGATAATTGGAAAGGAAAACGGATTGCTATTTATTTCGAAGGTGTTTACATGAATGCAGAGGTTTTCATCAACGGCCATTCGTTGGGAGTATATCCTTACGGTTATTCCTCGTTTAATTATGACCTGACAGCTTATCTTGATGATACGAAAGAGAATGTACTAACAGTAAAGGTGGATAACTCGAAGCAAAAAAATTCGCGTTGGTATAGTGGCTCAGGAATGTATCGCCATGTATGGTTAACAGTAACAGACAAGATCCATGTTGCACCATGGGGTGTAGGAATCAGTACCCCGAAGGTATCTACTGAATCGGCCACCATAGAGGTTAGTACATCACTAAAAAATGAAACAGACAAACCACAAACTATTCGCCTAAACACTGAACTTTTCGGAATCAATACCCATAAAGTTGGAAGCGGCCACATAACTGTCGACCTCGGAGCGAACAGTGAAAGGGAAATCAAGCAAATTATATCGGTTCCCAAACCTCGGTTATGGGCTCCTGAAACACCTGCGCTTTATCACGCGCGGATACAGGTTATAAAGGACAGAAAGGTATTGGATGATGTAAGTGTACCATTCGGTATCCGCTCCCTTGAATTTACGGCGGAAAATGGTTTCAAATTAAACGGGAAAGCGCTAAAACTTAACGGTGGTTGTGTGCATCATGATAATGGCTGTCTAGGAGCAGCAGCATATGACAGGGCAGAAGAAAGGAAGGTAGAACTGTTGAAGGCCGCAGGCTTCAATGCCGTGCGTACCGCTCATAATCCACCTTCGGAAGCTTTTTTGGAAGCTTGCGACCGACTGGGCATCCTGGTTATCGATGAAGCTTTTGACGGTTGGCGAACGCAGAAAAATGAGTACGACTATGCGCAATACTTTGATAAATGGGTACAACGCGATGTAGAGGCGATGGTAAAACGTGACAGGAATCACCCTTCGATCATTATGTGGAGTATCGGCAACGAAATTATTGAAAGAAAAGAACCACAGGCAATTGAAACGGCTAAAATGCTAGCTAACCATATAAAGAAAATAGACCTTACGAGACCTGTAACTTCTGCCATGACAACCTGGGATAAAGATTGGGAAATTTTCGACCCTTTGATGGCTGTACATGATGTAGCTGGATATAATTACCAATTGCACCGGGCTCCCTCTGATCACACACGGGTACCGTCGCGAATCATTGTACAAACAGAATCTTTTCCAAGAGATGCTTTTGCAAATTGGCAACTGGTTCAAAACAATAGTTACATCATTGGTGATTTTGTCTGGACCGCCATGGATTATCTGGGCGAATCAGGTATCGGCCGCTGGTATTATTCGGGGGATGTTCCCGGCGAACATTACGAGCGGGAGCAATTCCCCTGGCATGGCGCTTATTGCGGAGATATTGACCTCACCGGTTGGAGAAAACCGATTTCTCATTATCGCGACATGTTATACAATAACACCGAGAAACTTTATATGGCCGTTCGCGAGCCTGAGCCAGAACCGCTGGAAATAAAGGAGACCATGTGGTCTGTATGGCCTACTTGGGAAAGTTGGACTTGGCCCGGCCATGAGGGAAAAGACTTGCAGGTTGAAGTATATTCTAAATATCCCATGGTTCGCCTTTACCTGAACAATAAGCTTATGGGAGAACAAGCTACCACAGTTAAGGAACAGTTTAAAGCCACCTTTACCATTCCCTATGGTGTTGGTGAACTTAAAGCTGTGGGAGTGGCGGGTGATAAAGAAATGGAGGAGAAAGTTTTGAGAACGGCAGGCAAAGCATCCAAAATAAAGTTATCGGCCGATCGTTCAATCATTATTGCCAATAGACAGGACTTATCCTTTGTTTCAGTAGAAATTACCGATATGGACGGCAATATACTGCCGGAGGCTGAGAACCGGTTGCAATTTGCTATTGATGGTCCGGGGAGTATTGCAGGTGTAGACAATGCCAACATGAAAGATACAGACCCATATGCTGGCACTTCGCGCAAAACATGGAAGGGTAAAGCACTTGCTGTGATTAGAAGTAAACAAAATACCGGAAATATAACACTACGGGTAAGCTCACCCGGTTTACCGGACGCTAAGCTAGTCATCAAGGCGGCCAAGTGAGGTGTCCCTAGAACCGGCAGGCGGGTTAAATTTGAAGTATTTCATATTCTGTTCCTCTAGCTCAAGTTAAGATAATGTATGTGCAAAACTCTGTAAATCTTAAAATTTTAGAAAAAACCGATTTAGAGGAGATTAAACAACTCCTCGTCAACAAGATTTACACTATATCTTTACCAGTAAAATGTCTATATGCGTCGGCCAGCGTTTTTACCTTGATGACAATGTCTTTATCCTTTAGATCAAAGGGTTCAACGAAACATGATTGGACACGAGCAAGAATTTCTCAAGATGGGGGCCCGGTAGCCACTGCTCACCGGGCCTGTCGTTGAGAGACTTGTCCCTGTGTGCCGGAGTGAATGTGTCTATCGCTTTCCTTTGCTTTTTCATGGATTTACCTAATTGATTAAAGTTTAAGCTTTTTATAGTGATGACCCAGTCGCCAAATAAAACCACAAGCATTCTCCGATTCGTTGTTCACATTTTTCATAATGCTACGGTGGCTAATATTATTCAGTTTTGCTGCCTCCGATATAGCTAAATACCTTTCCAGCGGATTCCCCTCAAGATCGAATTTAGTGATCTTACTCCCTCTGCTCTCTCGGTAGTCCTTGCCGGGCTTTTCCGCAAGGTCTATTACTAAGTCATCACCCGTTCTCCAATAAAAGCCACCCATTGTGTGATAGGGATGTTGAAGTGCATACCGAATGTTATCATACCAGATTCCGGTTTTCTTGCGTGCCTTTAAAATGCTTGTAAAAGTCTCTACCAGTTGGCCTTTCAGATCGTAGCAGGAAACCCTCTTGGCCTGTATGGCATTGGATGCATTCACTGCACGCTCTTTATAGGAGGGATCATAAAGAAAGGTAGGCTGCTGTCTACCCGTTTCATATGTACGTTTAAATTTCTCGCTCAGTGTTATCTTCTTCAGATATTTAGGTCGTATATCCAATCCATTGTCTTTTATAGAAATGATCACATTATTTTTGTCTGTGAGGTCATAAGCTTCTACAAAACAATAGTAAACCATCCGTTGCACTTGAAAGGAAACATTGTGTCCCTCCACCTGCGCCTGTATTTGAAAACGGCACGTAAAATCATTTTTCAGCTTGTTTTCGCAGTAATTGATTGAAGGGAGTATAATTTTTTCGGCAGTAGTGAATATCCTTCCGATACTATCGAACGCATAACGCCGGAGTCTTTTCACCCTTCCAAAATTTGACACGGCAAAATAATGTTCAAAGCCCGGTACAGGTTTCCATTTTCTCCAGGTCTATCCGTCAGGCGTTGGTCACGATAAGATTTTGATATGTGTTCGGAATTACTAGTTTATCCAGCTTTGCAACAGGAGGCTTGCTCAGTCTGTCGGGTTGGCATGGAGTGAACTTAGCGGTTTTACCTTTTTGTTTGCTTAAGCTATCTCATTTTTAATACGTTCTATTTCGAGGTAAAGCTCAGTGTGACTGGAAAGCTTTTCTCTCATCTTTACAAAAACATCGATGATGCGAATGCTCATTGAGATTGCTCTTTCGCTTTTTAAAACGTTAGAGAGCATCAGCAAGCGTGTTCGGTGAAAGCAAAAGGAAGATGTTTGAAATGAGCGCCTTGTTCTAAGGTCGCATTTTGCGATCTTAGAATTTCTTGATATTCTTCTCGGGAGAGTTCAAACATAAAGTGAGTTGGGAGCGAACAGGTTTCACGAATTCGTTCATCAGGCCCAATTTGCAAATAATCTAGATCACAATTACGAATATGGTTTAGGCTTTGAAAATTCATCTTTCGGTGTTATTATAAATAAAGACAACGCAGGCAAATATTCATATAGAATGTACCAAAAATAGATGGCCGTTAAATAACTTTACAACAAATGAAATTAATTACCATATTACTCTCTAGATGTTTTTTTGCGATCCTTAGCTTAGGTTGCTTAGCTTGCAATAATAGTGCAACCGATAAAAAGAAATCAGAAGCATATAACACGATTGATACCAGTCAGGCTATTGCATATGCTACCCAGTATTTATTTGACAACAGCAAATTCCCCAAAGGATTTGCTGATACCCCAATGATGATCATACGATCAGAAAAAATATCACTAAGCAAGCCATTCGTTGTAAACGGGAAGGAAATCAGCTTTGTAAAACCAGAAGCGTTGACAGATTCTATAATGAACGATTGGAAGAAGCCAAAACCGTTTATGGAGGTTGTTAACTTCAAAGTAGAAGCCGATAGTATTCGGGTTGGTTTGGAATTTAAAACAGCGGGAACGAGATTCGATCTATCGTTAAAACCTACGGATGCAAAGAAGTTCTCTGTAAGGCCTCTCAGCGAAATACAATATTAATTTGAACATGCTTTGAATATGTAGGTCAACTCTGGTTATTTCAAAGACAGTGACCTCAAAGAATTAAAAAGCTTGTTAGTGACCATGTCACCTGGTGCCAATAAGACGAGAACAATGATGGATTTCATTGAGGATCTGGCAAACAAATCCGGGACGACAACCGATGAAATGACCGAGAAACTATCAATCATTGGCACTAAGCGTGATAACCGTAAATGATGCAGGGGATAATAAGACGGTAAAATTGGCAAGGTCGGCTCTCTTGATTACCTGCGTTTTCATCATGGTATTTTCTGTTGCTGCCGAATTGACCCCGTAGAGTGTTTTGCCGGTATAGGTTATTTGTTTTAAAGTTGCCTTTTTTCCGATTGCTCCGGGATTTGTTACATGAATGGTAGTCTTTACAGCATGTTGAATATCTCTGTTTACGATAGTAAAAGTGATCTGCGAACCATTAGTGGATTTACTTGATGCAACGTCGACAGCCTTTATTCCAGGACTGGTTTCATAAGTAGAAATTTGTGTTGCAAGATTGTATTTACCGACATAATCTCTGTACGCCTTGAGCGGCGCGAAAACCGTTTGCCGGTATGAGCCTGTTGAATCCGCCATGATCGGGGCAAGTACGTTAACGGTTTGTGCCCAGGTTGCCATTCCGATGGTACCGCTATGGCGTTGAAAAAGGTTTAAAAAAGTAGCCACACCAAGGGCATGCAGCCAGTTGTATTGATATTCAAGCCTGTAAGCTCCGCTGCCTTTGCCTGAATTGATATCCCAGATTCCCCATTCATCTATCGCGATCTTTATAGGCCCGGTTCTGGCAGGAAATCTGTACCAGGAATTGAAACCAGATGCTTTCGCCGGTACGGTAGACAGTAAAGAATCGATCCGGCCAAGCGGCCGTTCTATCCCGTCGATGGATTTGATCAATGAATTGAAGCTTGTATCGGGGGGGATAGAATAAAGATGAAGTGACAGGTAATCACACACCGGTCCTAACCTTGCAACCACTTTACTGCTCCATTCCAGATCTTCTGAATTACCGACTAAAATCAACTTCAATGAGTTGTCCTGCAGCTTCATTAATTTAACATACTGCCAGGTATCCTTAATATATTGATTTACATCCTGATGCCGCCCCGCGTCTGTTTCTGCACCTTCTTCATTGCCGATGCCCCAATATTTAACGTTGAATGGTTCGTTATATCCATCGGCCCTGCGGAGATTTGCATAATAGGTATCAGTTGTGCCGTTACAATACTCCACCCAGTTTGCCGCCTCTTCGGGCGAACCTGTGGCCATGTTAACAACCAGGAACGGTTCCGCGCCAATTTTTCGGCAATACTTAACAAACTCTGCCGTGCCAAAGTGATTATCTTCTACGCCGCCCCAGATAAGATTTCTGCGTTTTTTCCTACCGGATTTTGGACCTATGCCATCCTCCCAGTGGTATATCTTTGTAAAAGTACCGCCAGGATACCGCAGTATAGGAATGCGTAGTTCCTTAACTTTTTCCATGACATCCAGCCTGAAACCGTCACCGTCTGAAAGTTTGGAATGTTCGTCATAAATGCCGCTATCTATCGCCTGTCCAAGGTGTTCGATAAATTGCCCATATTGAAGGGGGCTTATTTCAACAGCATGTTGCTTTGCATCTACCGTAACATCTGTTACAAAAGGTGTTTGCGAAAATGAGACTGTTGAAACAAAACATAGCAGGAATGCAAAATGGTATTTCATCTTTTTTTTTGTTTTTAGTGGTCAGATGGAGCCTTTGATGATTAAAATAATCATTGCCCCTGTGTGTTAACAATTATTTTAATCATGTCGGGTTCATATGATAAATCCTAAAGAAATGGCACAAAACTACAAAAATATATATACTACTCGCCAGTCTCATACAATAGCAAATTCAACAGCATTACAGGCAGTGTTAAATGCCGCAATAAAAGCTCAAAAAGATTCACTTTCCATAGAAGATGTTTTGATACTTGCATTGGAAGCAGGTGCAAAGTTTGGAGGCGACAAAAGATGTGGAGACACAAAAGCGTTAAGTGCTTGTTTGAAACGAGACTGGTCCGCCCCAATGGGGTTGGGAGCTATCAACCTAAATCTAATGGGAATACGCCTCCTGTGAAAGATTCAACCCTTCGCTGTATTGGATATTGGCGCTTTTTTTTATTCGGTTTTTTATTTATATCTTGGTATCATGAAAACAGGGGATAAGAAAAAAGTTCTACCTTTCAGTAAATTCCAGAAAATAAGGCTTTTCAGCGTTTATCCAATTCTGGCTCTTGCATTTGCATGGTGCATTGTGAAAATTGATACTTTCACAATCGATTGGCGCCTTGTACCGCTTGTATTATTTATCATTGCGGGTGTAACCCACACAATAGCTATCGCATACTATTATAAATACGCAAAAGAAAGGGAAATTACACGATCCACAGGTATGCGTAAAACGGGAAATTGTTTTTTATCAACAGCGAATACGGTAGCACTCATTGGTTTTTATCTTATGTTCGATATATTTCGCCTATATTAACCAAATAAGCGGTTGAACTGTTAAAAATCTCAGCAGATTTTCTTCTCAGGGAATACCTTTGCATAAAACGAATACCCAATAATAGCGTTCCAAATAACGATCAATATGAAAAGTTTCGAACATAAAATTTGTCATTCCTTTTTAGAGGGTGCTGCTTGTGCAATTTCACGTACCGTTAACCAACCCGTCGGACTGCTTTTATCTTGAACATAAACTACCATTGAACGTCCTCTACCTATTGAAGGGTTACCACCGTTTTTCGGAGTCGTTTTGATTGAAAAGATTACTGTCTGTATTGCCATCTTTCCGAAAAACTCCGTATTCTCAACAGTGTTTTCAATAAATTCCACTTTTCCGTTTTGAAACCACCCTTCAGCACCTTTTTCTACAGCTTCTCTACCAACGGTAACATTATTCCCGCCAAAGTATTTTATAACGTTAGGGCTATGTAATCGCGCCACTAACGCTGCGTCGCCTTTTTCAAAAGCGCTTCTGATTGCAGCAGTCGCTTTTTCCAACGATTGGAGCAGCGCTGTTGTATCAGCAGTTTCTTGTGAATAAGCATTGGTTGAAAAAAATAAGATAAGAAAGACGTGAAAGATTGTTTTCATACAGTTGAACATTAAATAGTGCAATTAGACTTATAGAAAGTTGAGATATTTTTGCCCGTCTTTTACCCACTACATTACAGGCAGATATCCAGCTAGTTATCAAAAATAGCATTTTTTATAGACTAAAAATATTTTTGTTCGTTCGGTGTCCATTTCTAACAAAAAAATATAAAAGTAGATAAAAAACACTGATTGATAGAGATGATGTTATAAATCAAATTGCAATTAGCTAATTTTACTGACTGCTAATAAAACACAATGGATTATGGAAAAGAAGACTTTGAGTAAAGGAACTATTGTTTCAGCGGATCTGACGGTTGAAGATGCCGAAAATATCAGGGATTTTTACAAGGCCGTGATTGGTTGGGATGTTGAGGAAATGCCTTTGAAAGATGGAATTGAACAGTACAGCGACTACATCATGAAGGATGCCGATGGAAACTGGGCCGGGGGTGTCTGCCATCACCGGGGCGTCAATGCTGGTATTCCACCTCAGTGGATAGTCTATATTAATGTGGAGAATATCGGTGCCAGTATACAGCAATGTATCGAACTCGGCGGATCCGTGGTCAAAGAGTCCAAAGACAGCGTTGGTAAATACCACTACGCGATTATTCGTGATCCATCCGGAGCAGTGCTCGGCCTAACTACCGCTTAGATTTCCGGCAGGTAAAACAAGTCCAAAAGACAACTGATGACAGGGCTCAGTAAATAGAAATTATGATTCCACAAATTGAATACACGAAATCACCGTTCATTCCCCGCTTCATAGGCACAATCACCTGGTTGATATTATTAATGCAGGTGAACAGCGCAAAGTCCCAGACACCCTTGGATACAGCTTTGAAGCTTAATGATAATCCGGCGATCTTTTCACTTGTGGTGTCTGTAAACGGCAGTGTAGTATGTGCCAGATATTTCAATGGTAAAACAGGCGATGACCTCTTCAACAATCAATCCCTTACCAAAAACGTGATGGCAGTACTGATAGGAATTGCGATTGATAAGGGCTTTATCGGGTCATTGGATACACCGATTGCCGAGTTTCTGCCTGAACTGAAAGGCGATACCGATAGCCGCAAATGGAATATAAAGGTTTGTGATGTTATGAACCAGGCCTCCGGATTGTGGCATGAAAACCTAGAAAGGTTGAATACGTACCTGCACTTGGATGATCCGTCGGGCCATGTGTTGAAGCAGCCCCTCCTTTCCGAACCTGGCAGTGAACTACATTACAACAATGCCGCTTCACATCTCTTGTCGCTGGTCCTTTCCAAGGCCACGGGACAGAGTGCCTTCGACTTTGCCCGCCGCTACCTGTTTGAGCCACTGGATATCCAACAGGTGGAATGGCCGAAGATGAAAGATGGCCATTATGATGGCAGCGGGTTGTTAAGCATCCGTATGCGAACCGTAGACATGAATAAAATAGGCCGGTTACTGCTCAATGGCGGCAGGTACAATGAAACGCAGATTGTCTCCCAACGATGGGTGCAGGCCTTATTTGAGCCTGTAAACACCTATCCCGCTCCCTGGGGACTGCCAGATACCAGGTATGGTCTATCATTTTACCATCGTAATTTTAAGGGTCAATCGCTTGTCTATGGAATGGGCTGGGGCGGGCAGTTTTTGATTCTAGTTCCGGGTAAGAATGCTGTAATAGCTGTCAACCAACGGGTGAATGACCGGACGGCTATCCAGCAATCCGAGATTTTTATGGGCGAGATTTTTCCATTAATTCTTGATCAGATCAATTAGCGACTCGATATGGAACGATGCCGTTGAAAACCGATCCGCGAAGCGTTATAACTAAGGTTTCGATATGTCGGTATATAATTTATCTAGCTGTGACATAGAAAAGCGGTTTAACAGTAGATCGAAAAAAGCAATTTACTGAAAAGCGATCATGTACACAAATATCAGCATAGTGTTCCTGCTGAGGTGTTAATTTCGCAACACTTTATGCTTACAATTTTTGATATTAAGAAATAGAAAGGTTCATTGTACTTTCATGTTGACTTGTTTTGAATCAGAGCCATAAAAATAGTGTCGGTGCCCAGCTTTATTATGAAGAGGAAAGCATCCGTGAGGGAAAGAGGTAATTGGTTATACTGATAATACCAAATAGTTCAGTTTTATTCGTTCTTTTTAAAGGTGGATTTTCTTACAAAACTAGTGTAATAAAAAATTTGGTAGTCTCTTTCTTGATATTTAAGATAACCGTGGTTTTACCTCTTTCTAGCTTTTAATTGTGCCGACACCGTCGACATAATGTTTTTTACATACTCAGCACGTTTTTTGCAGAACTTCATGTAAAATGTTAATTTCTGCATCCATTGTTGCTAATTAGCGCAATAAAATGGCTGTTAAAGAGGTTCTCTTCATGGTTTTTTATAAATTATGAATCGGCGCAGATTT
>DATMSZ010000262.1:0-29366 GCA_035565175.1 Pseudosphingobacterium sp. | reverse complement strand
CTCTTTCCAGGAGCATAGCACTGCTAAGATTCCAAGAAAAAAAGTGAGCACTAATAACAAAAGACTTAGGCCATCAACTGCCAAATAAAAACTGATCCCGAATGCGGGAATCCAGTCATGCCGATATTCCATCATCCACGTTTCGGAAAGAAAGGTGTTCATTAAGCGGGATTGATCAATCCAGAAGGATACCAACAAGATAAAGCCAGTGGATACCGTACAAAGGGCAATCCATTTGGGAAGGTTATTGTTCCATTGTCCCATTAAGAGTGCAAGCATGCCTCCTCCCATTAATAAACCGATGAGATAAACGAGTATCATAACATAAGTTGTATGCTTAATATGAGGATGGCTCCAACAACCAAACCTATAATATACCACCTGAGTGACCCCGACTGTGTGACGGATAGCAGTCGGTTAAGACGAACCATAAGGATCGTAATGCCTTGATAAAATTTATCTATTACATCATCTTTATTGATGTTGGCAATAAAAACGACCGGTTTTACGAATAATACATGGTAAATTTGATCAAACCCCCAACCCGAAAACCAAAATCTATAAAGATGTGTGAGTGGCGGGGACTGCTTTAATTTCTCAATAAGCTGTGGCTTTTTATACCAGAAAATATACGCCATATAAACTCCGCCAAAAGTGACTAGAAATGCCAGTAGCTGAAAAGGTAATTCTCCATGGATGCCGGTTCTTAAAATAGTTTCGGGTAGGACTTGATGAAGCAGATCGGAAAAAAGGGTAAAGTGCCCAAAATTATGCGGAAGCTCAATAAGACCCGCGAAAAGCGAAAAGAAAGCTAAAATTGCCAAAGGGATCGTCATGAATTTTCCCGGATAGTGACTGACCGCTGTTTTTGCATCACCCCAGAAGGTAAGCAGGAGCATGCGGGCGGTATAAGCCGCTGTTAGGAATGCACCCAGTAAGGCAATTAGCCAGAGCGTGGCATTTCCGTGCTCACTTGCCCAGGCATACCATAGGATTTGGTCTTTGCTATAAAATCCGGCGCTGATTATAGGCAACGCTGCTAGGGAAGCTGACCCAATGAGGAAAGTCCAAAAGATTACCGGTAGTTTATTTTTTAATCCACCCATCTTGAACATATTATGTTCGTGATCTAATGCCTCTATTACAGCACCTGCTGCCAAAAATAAAAGGGCTTTAAAGAACGCATGGATCATAAAATGAAAGATGGCCGCCGTCCAAGCACCCAGCCCTAAGGCCAGGAACATATAGCCGATCTGGCTAATGGTTGAATAAGCTAATACTCGTTTAATATCATATTGTGTGAGTGCACTGAAACCGGCGATGAGTAAAGTTGCTGCACCTATGCCAGCGACAATCATCTGCGCAATTGGTGAAAGCTGAAAGATAACATGCATCCGAGCGATGAGATACACCCCTGCGGTGACCATGGTGGCGGCATGAATAAGCGCACTTACGGGTGATGGTCCGGCCATTGCATCAGGTAACCAGGTTTGTAAGGGCAGCTGCGCTGATTTTCCGAGACCTCCAGCAAGCAGTAGGAGAGCGGTGACTGTCGTTACCGTAGCTCCTTCCTGCCAGGTAGTTGGTGCTAAAGCTAAAATATCAGGGATTACCAAGGTGCCAAACTGGTAGAAGACCACAAAAAGTCCAATGGCCATTGCTGTATCTCCAATGCGGGTAATGATAAAAGCTTTGCGGGCAGCATAGCCATTGTTTGGGTTTTCATACCAGAAGCCAATAAGTAGGTAACTGCAGAGGCCTACACCTTCCCAGCCCAAATACAGCAACAATAAATTATCAGCCAACACCAGAAGGAGCATGGAAAATACAAACAGATTCATACAAGCAAAAAAGCGAGCATAATCCTTGTCGGCCGCCATGAATGCTACCGAATAGATATGAATGAGAGCCCCAATGAAAGTGATGACAAAAACGAAAACGAGTGATAGGGCATCTAGGTAGAGTGTAATCTTTGGAATGAGGCCGGCCACCTCGAACCAGGTCCATAAGGTTTGAGAATAGTGTCCGTCTGCCGGTGTCGAATGAAGGAAGTTCAACCCAATGAAGAGCGTTAGAATTGCTGAAAGGCTAACGCTTCCTGCACCAATTATGGCGGTCCGAAAACGCGACAAGTGTTTACCCCACAATGCTAGCAGTATAAAGCCAACAAGGGGAAAAGCAGGTATGAGCCATAATAGATGATCCATCATATACTATCCTTTCATTTCTTTTAATTTGTCAATATCCAATGACTTATGCTGGTGATAGATCCGCAGAATGAGGGCTAACCCGACGGACACTTCTGCGGCAGCCATAGCCAGAATAAAGATGAACATCACTTGTCCATCGGGCTGTGCCCAGCGCGAGCCCGCTGCAACGAAAGCTAAGCCGGCTGCATTGAGCATAATTTCAACGGAGAGCAGCATAAAAATGATGTTCTTTCTAATGATAACGCCTACAATGCCCAGCACAAACAGAAGGCCGGCAAGTAGTATCACTATTTCGGTAGCTATCGGTGTGCTCATCATGGTTCCTCCTCCTTTAGAAAACGGTGTAATACTGTTTTTTTCTGTTGCCCAATGTGGGCCGCACCTACTACACCTGCCATCAATAGCATGGCCGCTAGCTCCACACCAATGAGGTAGGGCGTAAATAACGAAATAGCGACAGCCTTAGAATCTACTATTTGTAGGTTGTAAGACGATGGTTGGGCGGCGATGATCAAATAAAATAGTTCGAGTAAAAGGATAGTCGATAAAATTACCGGGCCAATCCAAACGGTTGGTTTAAGCCATGCTTTTTCCTGTGCGGCCGTTTCCTTACCTAGGTTTAACAGCATAATCACAAAAATGAAAAGCACCATAATGGCCCCGGCATAGATGATAATTTCCAGCAAGGCCACAAAGGGGGCACCGAGTAAGAAAAAGATCACCGATAAAGATAGCAACGAAATAACGAGGTATAGCAGGGCATGTACGGGATTATGCCGAGTGATGACCATGATCGTAGAAAACAGGGTCACAAATGCGGTTATGTAGAAGAAAATATTCATCTTAAGGCAATAAGCTATGTATGTCAATTGGTGGATCTTCATTGTCGCCTTCGCCCTTTCCTTTTACACCTATTGCTAGTCCAGCGACTTTATAATAATTATAGCCAGGGTACTTTCCTTGTCCATCTATTAGCAAATCTTCTTTCTCATATACAAGGTTCTGGCGGTTATATTCTGCCATTTCAAAATCAGGAATTAGCTGTATGGCATAGGTTGGGCAGGCTTCTTCGCAGTAGCCACAAAAAATGCAACGCGAGAAATTGATGCGAAAAAACTCAGGATATCGCCGGCCATGTTCATCTTCTGTTGCTTGTAAAGAGATACAGTCGACCGGACATGCTGCGGCACATAAGTAACACCCAACGCAGCGCTCGCCCGCATCTGGATCGCGCGTTAAAACGATGCGTCCACGCCAGCGTGGATGGAGTACTACCTTTTCTTCTGGGTATTGTATTGTTTCTCTTTTTCTGAACATATGCAGAAAGGTGAGTGCCATTGTTCTTAGTAAACTAATCATCGTTTCTCTTTTTTATTTGTAGTCAATTGGCTCTTGTTCTTTTCTCTTGAAAGAAAAGAAATTTTCCAAGGCCGTTAATGGGCCGGTGCAAGTAATAACTGTTTGCATAAATTAAAACTCCATCCATTTCACTCCTTTTTTTAACTCAAACTACCCAAGGCCATTAATAATCTAGTGTCTTGTTGTGTCGATAATTCTTCTTGTTCGTACCAAACCTCCGTTCTACTCTTTGTTCGCCTAGGAGATTTTGCGGTTAGCAGTGGGATGCACTACCGTTGTAGCAAAAGATCCAAGCGACGGCTTTTTGGTTACTTTTCAGCTGCAGGAAAAGTAACTAGCCACGCCGCGGCAATGAGCGGCAAAAAACAATACAATCCACTATCACTTATCCATCATTAATACAATTCCACCAGTTATCAATAAATTCAATAAAGCAACTGGCAATAATATTTTCCAACCATACTCCATCAGCTGATCATACCGGGGTCTCGGAAGGGAGGCCCTTAAGAGGATGAAAAGCAAGATGAAGACAAAAGTTTTCAGTATAAACCAAATAAGGGGAGGGAGGAATGCTGGTCCTAACCATCCACCTAGAAATAATGTAGCGATCATGGCGGAAATAAGGGTAATCCCTAAATATTCGCCAATAAAGAACATTCCGAATTTCATGCCCGAATATTCCGAATGGAACCCCGCTACCAGTTCGCTTTCCGCTTCAGGAATATCAAAAGGTAGCCGATGTGTCTCAGCAATGCCTGCTATTAAAAAAACAACAAAGGCCACGGGCTGTGTAACGATAAACCAGTAGTCTTTTTGGGCAAGCACAATATCTGTAAGCCTAAAGGAGCCGGAAAGCATCACAACCCCCATCAGCGAAAGCCCCATGAAAACTTCATAACTGATCATTTGTGAGGCTCCACGTAACGCTCCTAGCAAAGAGTACTTATTGTTGGAGGCCCAGCCTCCTAGCACAATGCTGTAAACACCTAATGACGACATGGCCAAGAAAAACAGCAAACCCACATTTAAATCGGCGATGAGCAAGCCTGGCGCAAAAGGAATGATCACAAAGCTCATGAGTACCGTTGCAGCAACAATGGCTGGCGCAAAAACAAAGATCTTTTTATCTGCAAAGGGCGGAATCCAATCTTCCTTGAAGAAAAGTTTAAGGGTATCGGCCACCACGATGAACAGACCAAAGGGGCCTGCACGATTCGGGCCATGCCTGTCCTGCCAAAGGGCCAGCATTCGCCGTTCGAGCCAAATTAGCCAAGCGGCCACCGTAGTAAGCGCAAATAACGCTAGCACAATCAATAGAATATATCGGAGCACCTCATTCATGTCTGTATTGGTTTTAAAATTCCTTTGGCCGGCCAGGAAATACCACTCAATCCTGAAACATGATAGGGTATACCCACCAAACCATTGGGTAGTTCTTCTTTGATAATTGCAGGTAGCTCATAATGCTGTTCGGCGATCGTTAGCCTTATCGGCTGGCTTTCACGGATATTTAAATCTTCGGCATCCTGCCTGCTGATCGCTATATACGGGTGAGGAGCACGTTCTGCAACACCATGTGTATAAATGCTAAGCTCTTCGGAGCCAAATAGATGCTGTAGGGGCACCACTAGCCATTCGCCTGGCAGTGCTTGGTAAACGGGAGGGATGTCATCAAAAAAGGTTTTTTCGACCGTCGAAACTTCCTGAAATAACCTTTTACCCGTATCACCTCCTCTTATAGGGCCACCAATTTCCTCTTGGTATTTATTGACAGATTGTACAGAATTCCAGCCCGGTGACCAGAAAAATGGCGTGAGCGGTGCGGGAGGTATTCCTCGGTACCCTTCCATTGTATACGATAGCGGAGATTCGGTATCTTCCGGTGGCTTGGGTTCACTTACCTGAATATTGGCCAACATCGCTGTACGACCGCTGTAACGATGTGGTTCGCGAGGGATTTTTTGCCCGGCAATGCGGAAGTCGGCCGATGGAGCCGCTGCTTCTGCTCCTTTAAATTGGGGCATAAGGGTAACTAGCTCCGCCATCAAATCGCCCAGTTCGTTTAAATCTTCGAGGCTTGTGCCTTTTTTGAATTGCCTAAACTCATCCAACCATCTCCAGCTCTCTCTAAAATTTTCATTTTTAGGTCTAAATACCTGAAAGAAACGTTGTGCTCGTCCTTCATTATTCACCAAGGTACCTGTTGCCTCTGCAAAGGTGGCAGCGGGAATCAATGCGGTTGCCCCGTTGCTAGTCATGTGATGTAAATGATCCAACACAATAAGCTCTTCAGCGTGTTCAAACAAATCGTCTATGGCTGTTTTGGCGTCGCGGCGATAGAGATCATTTTCCAGAATGATAACCGTACTTGCTTCTTTCGTTTTTAATGCTTCTGTGGCCTGTTGTAATGACGGTGCCTGCATCATCGCCAATCCCATCGAATTGCACTCCTCCACAACGTAAAACACACTTGCTTTTTTATCTTCGGTACCAAGGCTTAATGCAATATTGGCTGCAGCTTTAAGAATCGCTTCATTATGCAGGCTTGTTCCGCAAATGATCAAGGGTTTTTCTGCATGTTTCAGTGTGCTTGCAATGTGCTGTGCAATTTGTAGGATGTCTTCCTCCATTCCCTGCGGTGCAGGAGCTGTATTGTCCAACAGATTGGCAATGGTGAAACCCAGCCGGGCAATGTCGTCTGGAGATAGGTGCTGGCAATTGGTCGCTAAGGTATCCAGCTTGGTTTTTGTTGGATAGGCAATAAAAAGCGGTCCCTTCTCTTCTTGGGCAAATTCACGTCGCGCAGCATCGTGCCAAGGTGGAACGCCGATTCCCTGCGCATTTTCAAAAGGCCTCCGATGTACAGCTTGGCGTACCGTTAATGCCAATAAAGGTGCAGCATTGGTAAGATCTTCTCCTAATATTAAGATAGCATCGGCCGATTCGGTTTCTTTTAAAGATGGTGTATGGATATGGCCGGAATTTATGGCGTGAAGTATTGTTTGCATGAGCTGCGCATCCCGTTCGGAAATACCTTGATAAAAATTTTCTTTGCCAACGAGTTGCATTAAAGCGAAGTTCGATTCCAAGGATGCTCGCGGAGAACCGATACCGATGATGTCGCGATTGGACATGGCGGCTTTTAAGTGACTATACAGGGTGTTTTTGTCGACCGCCTCTGGAATTTTAGAACGTATGATAGGCTGTTGAATGCGGTTAATACTATTTACAAATTCGTAACCAAAACGGCCTTTATCACAAATAAAATAACCATTTATTTCGTCATTATAGCGGTTTGTGATTTGTCGGAGCGCTCCATAACGCTCTCCCGCAATGATATTACAGCCTAAGCTGCAATGTTGGCAAATGGAGGGAGCCATGGTCATATCCCATTTTCGGGTATAATGTTCTTTTAAACTTTTATCGGTAAATACACCTGTTGGGCAGACCTCTGCTAGGTTGCCGCTAAATTCGTTTTCGAGCACGCCGTCGGTGGCTCTTCCGAAATAGATATGGTCATGGGCAGCAAAAGCATCGAGATCTTTTCCACCGGCATAGTCTTTATAAAAACGGACGCAACGGTAACATTGTATGCAACGGTTCATTTCATGATTAATGAAAGGACCGAGATACTGGTTTTTATAGGTACGCTTGGGGTATTGGAAACGGCGATAGGTATGGCCGGTCATTACAGTCATATCCTGTAAATGACAGGACCCTCCTTCATCACAAACAGCACAGTCATGTGGATGATTCGTCATAAGCCACTCGATGATCTGAGAACGGAAGGCTTTGGCCATGGGGTCGCTAATGGATAGATACATGTTATCTTTCACTGCCTCCATGCACGACATCATGAGTCGGCCTTGGGTGTCATCCTTATCCTTAAAAATTTTGATGGCGCATTGCCGACAAGCACCTACGGAGCCCATCGCTGGGTGCCAGCAAAAATAGGGGAGGTTAAAACCCAGCGTAAGGCAGGCTTCCAGCAGGTTTTTACCTGCCTTCACTTCATAAGCCCGATGATCAATGTAGATAACTGCCATTTCGTTCTTCGTCCCAAGGACATTTTTTTTCGTGTATATGCTTTTCGAAATCTTCTCTGAAATATCTTAGTCCGCTTTGTAAAGGTTCCATCGCTCCAGGCGCTAAGGCACAGAAGGTGCTACCTGGCCCCAGGTGTTTGGTGTGCATTTCCAGCAGTTCCAAATCTTCGAGTCTCCCTTGCCCATTTTCAATGGAAAGCAAGATTTTTTCTGTCCACGGCAAACCCTCCCGGCAAGGCGTACACCAACCGCAGGATTCCTGTGCAAAAAAATGCTCTAGGTTATGTACAAAGCCAACGGGACAGGTATGATCGTCTAAGATGATCATCGTTCCTGTACCTAAACGACTGCCTGCTGCTGCTACAGATTGATAGTCCATTTTAACATCAAGATGCTCCGTCACTAGAAAGTCGGTAGAAGCACCTCCTGGAAGAGCTCCACGGAATTGGAAACCCGGTTTCATCCCGCCCGCATGTTCTTCAAGGAGTTCACGCACAGTTGTGCCCATAGGTAATTCCCATAGGCCCGGTTTATTAACCTGTCCACTGATACCATATAATTTGGTGCCGGCATCGGCCCCTAGGCTGAGCGATTTAAACCATGCCGCCCCATTATTGATGATATGTGGGATGTTACAGAGTGTTTCTACATTGTTTACAATAGTGGGTTTACCAAATAAACCGCTCACCTGCGGAAAGGGAGGTTTGGTGCGGGGAGTTGCCCGTTTTCCTTCCAAGGCATTAAGTAAGGCCGTTTCTTCTCCACATATATATCGACCAACGCCGGTATGCAAATGCATTTCGAGGTTAAAACCACTGCCTAATATATCTTTTCCAAGATAGCCTGCAGTATAAGCCTCATTGATTGCTTCGCTAATAATCCGCGCAGCCTTTTTATAGGCCCAGCGCAGGAAAATATAGGAGGTATTTGCTTGTATGGCATAAGCAGAAACGATCATTCCTTCGATTAGCTGATGGGGATTGCCCTCCAATAGTAAACGATCTTTGAAGGTTCCTGGTTCCATCTCATCAGCATTCGCAATCAGGTACTTCGTTTGGGTAGCATCGTCCATTGGAACAAAGCTCCATTTCATGCCGGTGTTGAAGCCTGCCCCGCCGCGTCCTCTCAGTTCCGAATCTTGGACTGTTTTTGTGATCTCTTGTGGTGTGAAGGATTTAAGCGCCCTATGCACAGCTTGATAGCCGCCCACATCTGTGTAATCCTTGATATTTAACCAAGGATGGTTCGGGCTAATGTGCTGTGTTAGGGGTCTTTCCATATGGCTGGTTATTTGTATTCTTCTAGTATCTCGTCTAGACTATCATTCGTTAAATCTCTATATAGATCGTTGTTAATCATGAGTGCTGGCGCATGATCGCAACACCCTAAACAGGCATTGGGCAAAAGCGTAAACCGATCATCTGCGGTAGTTTCGCCAAATTTGATATGCAATCGGTTTTGCAGGTGCTGATAGATTTTTTTATAGCCCATTACATGGCAACTAATGCTATCACATAGTAAAATAATGTTCCTGCCCACAGGTTTACGAAAAATGAGATTATAAAAAGTTGCTATACTATCGAGCTCTTCTGTAGACATTTCCATGTATTCGGCGATATCGTGAAGACTTTCATCTGAAACCCATCCACGTTGCTGCTGAACAATTTTCAACGCCTCAATACATGCCGACCTCCTTGTTGGAACGAGCGCAATTTCATGGTCTAACTTTTTTATTTCTTTCGCTGATAACATTGTTCTTTCTCTAAAATTTATCTTCCTTTATCTATCAATATCGGCCAGCACATAATCCATACTTCCTAAGATGGATAGCAGATCGGCTACGGTATAGCCCTTACTGATGTAGGGTAACATTTGCATATGTGGAAACGAAGGCGCACGTATCCGAACCCTGTAAGGAGAAGTATTGCCATCGCTGATAAGGTAATAGCTGTTAGCTCCTTTAGTGGCTTCGATGCAGCTCATAGCTTCTCCTGCAGGAATTACCGGTCCCCAGCTTACATTTAAAAAATGAGTAATAAGGGTTTCAATATCTTGCATAGTGTGTTTTTTAATGGGCGGAGTTGCTAAGGGATGGTTTGCTTTGTAATCTCCTTCCGGCATATTTTTTAGGCATTGATCGATGATGCGCAGGCTTTGCCACATTTCTTCCACACGCACTACTGCCCGATCAAAGCAATCGCCGTTTTGGGCTGTTGGAACTTCAAATTCAAACTGTTCGTAACCCGAATAAGGTTGCTTTTTTCGGAAGTCCCATTCCAATCCGCAAGCCCGTAAACCTGGTCCGGTTACGCCCCATTCCAATGCTTCGGCTAAGGTGTAAATGCCAATACCCACTGTTCGTGCCTTGAAAATGCTGTTGCGCATGACCATTTGCTGATATTCTCTTAGCCTTTTTGGGAAATAAGCGATAAAGTCGCCCACCAATTTGTCCCAGCCTTTCGGCAAATCTTGCGCAACGCCACCAATTCTAAACCAGTTGGGATGCATTCTTGCGCCACAGATGGCTTCAACGATATCAAAGATCTTCTCCCGATCCGTAAACATGTAAAATACAGGTGAAAGTTGACCCAGATCTTGTGCAAACGTACCATACCATACTAGATGACTCGCAATGCGGAACAATTCGCAAAGCATAATACGCATTGTTTTAACTCTATCGGGAACTGTTATACCAGCCAGTTTTTCAACTGCCAGTAGATAGGCGAGATTATTCATCACGCCACCTAGGTAATCTACCCTATCTGTATACGGGATATAGGTATGCCATGATTGACGTTCGCCCATTTTTTCTGCTCCACGATGATGAAAACCAATATCAGGGATAGCCTCCACTATATCTTCGCCATCCAACTGTAAGATGATACGTAACACACCGTGTGTGCCTGGATGTTGCGGCCCTAGGTTAAGGAACATGAAGTCGGCATCTTCACTCTGTCTTTTCAAACCCCAATCTTCTGGTCGGAATTGTAGGGCTTCCTGCTCGTGGTCTTGTTTTTCATCCCAGAGCTTAAAAGGCCCCATTTCGGTCGCTCTGGCCGGATGTTCCTTTCGTAGGGGGTGACCGTCCCAAGTCAAAGGCATGAGAATACGGCGTAAATGAGGATGGCCCTCGAAATGTATACCAAACATGTCGTATACCTCACACTCATACCAATCGGCATTTTTCCATATAGTGCTGATAGATGGTATGGAAGGGTAGTTGCCTTGTAAGGCTACTTTAAGGCGAATAAAACAATTTCGCTTAAATGAAAGCAGGTGATATACAAGCGTAAAATCTGATGATGGGGATTCATTCTTTTTAGCTAGGCTACGTTCATCAATTGCACAAAGATCGTAGAGTAATTCGAAGGGCTCGGGAATGTTATGTTTGAGATAATATAATACTGTTTTGATCTGTTCTTTGAGAACCCATAGGGTGGTCACCTCATCAACGGTATGTTGCTGAGTAAAAACCGACGCTCCAAATTGGGAGGTCAATTCTTCAACCAAGCCTGAATCTTTATTCATGCTTTTTTAATTTTATGGGTTCACAATAGGTAATAATGCATCGTTAAATCATCATTTATTTTAAATGTCACCCTTCGATTAAATCTCATCGGGTGTGCGTAAATCAATCATCTTTTTTCGTTCTTCTCGTTTTTCTTCTTTCATTGACCGTTGCTCGGGTCTTATCACCCCTTGGGGGCCTATGGCCCAACTTAACGGTCTTTGCTCCTTTCCTACAGATGCCGCTAATAGCGTTAAGCCCTGCATAAAAGCATCTGGTCGGGGAGGGCAGCCCGGAACGTATACGTCAACCGGTAAGAATTTATCTACACCCTGTACCACGCTATAAATATCGTACATGCCGCCTGAATTGGCACAAGACCCCATCGAGATGACCCATTTTGGTTCCATCATCTGTTCATGCAGGCGCTTAATGATAGGGGCCATTTTTACGAAGACAGTTCCGGCAATAACCATGACATCTGCCTCGCGAGGAGTTCCTCTGATAACTTCTGCGCCAAAACGGGCAATATCATATTTGCTGGTGATACTGGTGGCCATTTCTACGAAACAACAGGAAAGACCGAAATTAAACGGCCACATTGAATTTTTTCTTCCCCATGCTAGTAAGTCCTGAACGGTGGTTAAGAGCACACTTTGCCCTACGGATTCCTCAAAAGAACCCGTTCCTTTCAGTATACTTGTTGGTTCGTTTGGACTCGTAAGCCACCATTTCATATGCCAGGTTTTTTTAATATTAGTTTTTTATAAGCTTTTAGAATTTTCTTTCCATTAGGACCAAAGTCAAGGGCTCCAAGACTCCATTCATATATTAATACGGCGACCAATAAACCGATAAAAACACAGATACCAAGGTAGCCTACCCATCCTAATTCCTTAAATGCCAAGGCCCATAATACGATGAATACCACTTCAACATCGAAGATGACGAACATCATTGCTACTAGGTAAAATTGCGCCGAGAAATGCAATCTTGCGGATCCGGTTTCTACTATACCGGATTCGTAAGGTTGCCCCATGGCCCTCGCTTTATGACGCTGGCCCAGAAAGTAAGACAACGAGATAATGACTGCTAATAATAGTAGAACAAAAGCGCCATAAACAAAAATCGGCCAAAAAGGTGTACTGGATGGGGCTGAGCTATTCATGGTTTATCGGTGTCTAAGAGTTCGCTGCCTGTAATGTAACACTCTAGATTTTTGATAATGAATTTCTGTTCTTCAATGATATATTTTACGACGTCGCCAATGGAGACGATGCCCATTAGTTCGCCATTGTCTATAACTGGTAAATGCCTTATAAATCGATTTGTCATTAACCACATACAGTCCTCTATGCTCGTATCTGTGGACACGGTGGGAGGGTCGACTGTCATAATCTCTCTGACAGGAACCTTTTTGGAAGATTTTCCTCTCAGTATGACCTTTCTGGCGTAATCTCTTTCTGTAAAGATGCCAATGAATTTTTCATGTTCAAGAACTAATAGTGCTCCAATGTTTTTTTCGAACATCAGCTCCAAGGCGGTAAAAACAGTAGCATCCGGACTGACGAAAATTCCGGTATTGCCTTTTTTTTCTAAGATGTTTCTAACTTTTCCCATAATCAACCCCTTTCTATTTGGTTTGATAGTCAATTCGCTAATGGATGGTTGTTCGCTAATCTAGAAGGTAACGCTTTGAAAAATTGGTTATTAGTGAAACAACAACGGGAAATGAGAAAGGTTTGAAAAAATTAAATAAAGTTCTTTTGTTGGGTCATGAAATTGTAGGCGCAAATGAGATTGGACCAGGTTGGCTTAGTATTGTGTTTTGTTGAGCCGCTCTATTTCTTTCTGCAAAGTTTTCTTTTCCGATGCGGATTTCGTTAAACTGATCGCTTGGCTGTAATGAGCAATGGATTTGTTAAGATCTGTATCGGCATATAAATAGCCAAGCAGGGCATGATAGTGGTTAATATGGGTCAGCTGAAGTTTTTCTGTTTCTTTTATTGCTTGTTTATTTCCATTGACCTTGGCAAAGGCGAACGTTCTGTTTAGAGCTGTTATGGGTGAATATTCTATCAGAATAAGTTGATTGTACAGTTGTAAAATATGCTCCCACTTATCATTGTTTGTAGGAGTGGTATGCCAATAGGCAATAGCTGCTTCTAAATGATATTTTGTTTGCCAGTGGACAGCTCCTGAAAAGGCGTGGATCAAATAATGATTGCCCTTTTCAATGAGTTCTTGGCTCCATTGATCTTTATCTTGCTGTTCATATAAAATAATCTCACCATTATTGTTTGCCCTTGCTTCAAGCCTTGAGCTTTGGAAGCACATTAACGCCATAAGGGCATTAACAGTTGGTGTATTTGTAGAAGGGCTTTCGATTAAAACAAGCATGAGCCGAATAGCTTCCGAACAAAGATCTTGACGGATTAGGTGGTCATTTGACGTAGAAAAATAACCTTCATTAAATAAAAGATAAAGTGTTTTTAATACAACATCCAGCCTCGACTGTATGGCTTCCTCAGATAAAAACTTAATCTGGAAATTATCCTGACGTAGATTTTTCCTGGCTCTCAGCAGTCTTTTCTTTATAGTTTCCGTTTTAGTTAGAAAAGCACTTGCTATTGCTTCAACGCTAAATCCGCAAAGAATTTGAAGTGCTAGACAGATTTGAGATGCTATGGAATTGCTTGGATTGCAAACGGCAAAAATCATTGCCAGTTGGCTGTCATCAATAGCCTGTTGCGTGAAATCAAAGTCGCTCTCAAATTGGAGCTCATCTAGGTTGATTGCACCTTTAACTCGAGTTTCGAAAATGGTATGCCGTATGAGATAATCTTTGGCCTTGTTTTTAGCAACGACATAAAGCCAGGCAGCAGGATTTTTGGGTATACCCTGTACGCTCCACGTTTCTGTTGCCTTTAAAAATGTTTCGCTAACGATATCTTCGGCTATTTCTATGTGTTTTAAACCAAAATGACGGTATAATACAGCCGTCATTTTGGTGTATTCCTCTCTAAACAGACGAGGCAAAAGCTTTTGCTGAGAGGTAACATTGTCGTTCATTCTCCTTAACTGCTGTAACTAATTGCTAATACCTCTCTTACTTCCACAGTGCCACCAACCTTGAGTATAGGATTGCCTTTGGCGAGCTCAACTGCTTCTTCAATTGTATCCGTTTTTACAAGCATGTAACCACTAATAAACTCCTTAATCTCAGTGTAAGGACCATCGGTTACGATCGTATCGGATGTTATGGTTTTTGCGTTACTTATGGATAGGCTTTTTCCTTTATCCGCCAGTTTATTTTGAGCAGCAAGACCCGCTAACCAATTCATTCTTTCTCGTACTTGCTCAGGTGATGGCTTAGAATCAGCATGGTCTCTAAGTCTAAAAATTAATACGAATTCTTTCATTGCTTTTATAAATTTAATGTTGTACTCCTATAACGATCGAGTATTCCGAAAGGGGACAAATAACTGCTGTTTTTATACACTTGAATGATCGAATTTGAATTGAATCTACAGCTAATTTTAATTATGTACAGTAGCTAATTGAACATTTATGAAAGCAAATTACTTAAGAATATCGAAATAAAAAATATCAATGTATAATGATTAAATATTAAAGCTCAATAGCAGCAATAACTTTGGGGTAATCTTGACTTTGAAAGGTTGGCCTGGCAGTTCCTTCCATCCGAAAGACGTGGATGTTACTAATTCCCATAAATTCTAGTATTGCTTTTAGATAAGGGACAACAAAATCGAGTGTCTGCATAGGTCCATCGGAATAAACGCTCCCTGAAGCCGCTGCTAAATAAGCTGTTTTGTCGGTCAGTAATCCAATGCGTCCGTCTTCATTATACTTGAAAGTGATTCCGACACGGACAATAAGATCTATCCATGCCTTTAGCGATGAATGTATGCCAAAATTGTACATAGGTGCACCGATTACCAGGAAATCAGCCGTGCATACTTCTTCCAGCAGCACATCCGAATAGCTGAGCGTCTCATAATCGGCTGGTTCTCTCTGTTCAATCGGTTTAAAAAAAGCATTAATATGCGATTCATTAAGTGCGGGCAGATCATCATTTACCAAGACTCTTTCCATAACGATACTATCAGGAAATTTGGCAATTAACTTGTCAATAATGGTTTTCCCCAATTTAACACTATACGAATCATTTCCTTTTGGACTGGAAATTACATGCAGAATTTTTTTCATATAAAATGGATTGTTTTATGCTCTTGACGATTGAATGCTGAGAAGGGGGACAAATAATGAAAAAAAAATACTTGTCAATTTTCCGGTAGCCTGTCAAGTTTTTCAACAATATTTTTGTCGCATATACTTTTATAGAATTCTTAACAACATGATGAAAGCAAACAAGAATGAAACGAAATGGCTTGCCTTAGTAGTAATATTGTCAGCACCCTTATTATATGTGATCGATATTTTTATCATTAATATGGCCATACCAACTATTAAAATAAGCTTAAGGGCAACTGATGGAGAAATTCAGCTGGTTGTTGCTGGTTATTTACTAGGGAGTGCCTGCTTTTTTATTACAGGAGGCAGGGCAGGTGATTACCTTGGAAAGAAAAAGGTTTTCTTTTGGGGAATGTTCTTTTTTACGCTAAGTTCCAGCATCTGTGGTCTGGTACAAACAGCGCTTCAATTGAACATCGCTCGTTTTTTTCAGGGGGTTAGTTCTGCATTTATGGTTACTCAATCTATTGCGCTAATACAAGTTTTATTTCCAGTGGCAAAGGAAAGGGCTACCGCTATCGGGTGGTATGGTATAACGTTGAGTATCGCAGCTATTATCGGTCAAATAGTAGGCGGTTACTTAGCGGAAACAACTTTCATCGTAGAAGGATGGCGATTGATTTTCTTTATTAATATTCCTATCGGTATAATCGCCTTGTGGGCAATCAGGAAGTATTTGGAAGAAACGGTAAAGGAGCGGGCAGTTAAATTTGATTACTCGGGTGCTCTTATATTGACAGTAGGACTTGGCTGTTTGATTTATTCCATAACCGAAGGTCGTGAGCAGAATTGGCCAATATGGAGTATTGCGCTTTTAATTGGCGCAATTATCATACTTGTCTTCTTTGTACAAAATCAAAAGAATAAAGCTGCAAAAAATCATGATCCTCTTATAGCAATTCATTTGTTTACACGTAAAGAATTTAATATAGGCTTAATGGCCGTATTGTTCCACTTTATGATGCATACTGCATATTTATTAATGAGTGCAGTTTATTTACAAAATGGGTTAACTATTTCTGCCCTCGAATGTGGCTTATATTTTATACCACATGCGCTCTTATTCATGTTATCGTCAGTCGTTGCATCCAGATTGTTGGTTAAACATGGCAAGAAAGTGTTGCAGTTGGGACTCTGCGTGATATTCGTTTCTTTCATTCTGCAGATTTTCTTTTTCACAACACATACGTCACCTTTCCTTGCGATATTGTTAATTGGGATTTATGGACTGGGAAATGGATTGGTATTACCCTTTTTATTGAATATTGTATTAGATAGTATCCCTGATAACTATGCAGGTGTATCCTCGGGAATATTTTCTACATTCCAACAAACGGCATCAGCATTGGGAATAAGTATCATCGGCGGCATATTTTATGCTAGCATTAAAGGAAACAACACCATCGAGTTTGTCGAGGCTATTAGCAACGGGCTCACTGCAAGCATTGCCTGTTTAGTGATGGTTGCACTCATGCTTTTTATGTTACCCAATTCATTTGGAAATAAACCTGTACAGATGTATGCAGAATAACATATATGATGCCATAAACCCTTTCATAATGCATTTTCATTATACGAGTAAACTAAATTGGGTTAAAGCTTGAAATTGATTTATGTTGTTTATAGAACAACGATGCAGAAGCTGAGCCATCTGGAAAAATAAAGTTCAAAAATTTTTGATTTTGAATAAATGTATCGTAATATTGCAATAAATGATTTGGTCATGGGATTAACGAAAACGGAAATATTTACTAAGGAGCAAAATGAGCTCGCGATATTGCTTAAAGCAATGGCTCATCCTGCCCGTGTTGCAATACTTCAGCATATTATGGCCTCCAAAACTTGTATTTGTGGTGATTTGGTAGATGAATTAGGACTTGCGCAGGCAACTATTTCTCAACATCTGAAGGAATTGAAAAACGCAGGACTTATACAGGGAACTATCGAAGGTGTCAGTGTCTGTTATTGTATTAATCCTGAAAATTGGGAAAAACTCAAAAATCAATTGGATCTATTTCTAGGGGGCTATGTAGCATCGGTAGGTTGCTGTTAAAAAAATTTAAATATATTAATCGTTAAATTGCAATATTATGAGTATGGATTCACTAATGAAATGGGGTAGTTTTAAAGCAAAGCTGGCTGAAACCCCGGAAGCTATTTTACAGTTTCAATACGCAGAGGATAAATGGGTGGATGCCTCTTATCATATTACTGAAATAAAACAAGCTCCCATCACATCGGTTGATTGTGGTGGTGTGATGAATGCGTGGACGGAGGTGATTGTTCAGTTATGGGAACCGGCGACGGCCGACGTTGACAGGGCGATGAAAGTGGGTAAGGCGCTTTCCATTGTAACGTTGGTAGAAAAGTCTTTACCATTAAATCCAGCTGCTATCGTTAAGATTGAATTTGGAAATTCAGCTTTTGATACGCGTCAGATGTATCCAGGTATGCTTAATCTGGATGGTGAAAATTTAGTGGTTAGCTTAATTCCGGATGCTACACAATGCAAAGCTATTGAACGTGGCGGTAGCTGCAATACAGACGATACGAAAGAGGCTTGCTGCGGTGCCGTTTCGAAAGAAGAACCGGTGCTTGAAATGGTAAACTTAGCAGCAGATCAAAGTTGTACACCAGGTTCAGGTTGTTGCTAATAAAATTTGTAGATGGAACTCAAAAAAATGGAATCGTACGACTGGCCAGCAGTAAAAGAAATTTACTTGCAAGGAATAGCTACCGGCCAGGCTACTTTTCAGACGAATGCACCTTCTTGGGACGAATGGGATCAATCGCACCTTAAGCATTCACGTTTTGTTGCACAAATCAATAATCAGATAGTTGGCTGGACGGCCCTGTCTCCCATATCCGGCCGTTGCGTGTATGCTGGGGTAGCAGAGGTAAGCATTTATATAAGTGAAGAGTATCGTGGCCTTAAAGTAGGCACTTTCCTCATGGAAGCGCTAGTGAAGAGCAGCGAAGAACAGGGGCTTTGGACATTGCAGGCAGGTATTTTTCCTGAAAATAAAGCGAGTATCCGCTTGCATGAAAAATTTGATTTCAGACAAATGGGAATACGGGAAAAAATTGGAAAACACGGCAATATTTGGCGTGACACAGTGATTTTAGAAAGGCGTAGTAAAACAGTGGGCATTGATTAAACGATAATACGTAAGCCATCAGGAGCAAACGCTCGCTAATAGCAATGAATCGAATTGTTAACGCTTGCACACATAAATCAAATAGATATTAGTGAAAAATACTGCTCATGGTAGTTTCATGGCGATATAAAAACAAACTGTGAAGCATTCATTAATACCGAAGAAAGCAGACAAATATTAATAGTTATTCTAATGAAAAAAATATTAGTACTATGTACCGGTAATAGCTGTAGAAGTCAGCTAGCCGAAGGATACTTGAGAGCATTTGCGGAAGACAAAGCCGAAATTTACAGTGCTGGAATTGAAACGCATGGGGTAAACCCCAAAGCCATACAAGTGATGAGTGAAGATGGCATTGATATTTCAAATCATACTTCCAATCATGTAGATGAATATGGCCATATCGATTTTGATTATGTCATCACAGTTTGCGATAATGCTAAAGAAAGTTGTCCTTTTTTTCCGACAAAAGCGCAGAAATTTCATCATAACTTTTCAGATCCTGCCAAAGCTACTGGTACGAACGAAGAAGTGCTGGATCAGTTTCGTACTGTAAGAGATCAAGTAAAAGCGTATGCGAAAGAATTTGTTCGCAAATATATAAATGTAGATAAGTATGTCGGCTGATAAATGTGCCCCTGCCTCGGAACGGAAAAAACTCAGTTTTCTTGATCGTTACCTCACTTTGTGGATATTTCTTGCAATGGCTGTAGGAGTTGGAACGGGGTACTTTATTCCTGCCGCCTCCGCGTTTATCAACACTTACAGTAGTGGTACAACTAATATCCCTCTAGCTGTTGGACTGATTCTAATGATGTACCCCCCACTTGCAAAGGTAAAGTATGAAAATTTGGGGAAGGTATTCAAGGATACAAAAGTGCTGGGAGTGTCTCTTTTGCTCAATTGGGTGATAGGCCCTTTTCTGATGTTTTTTTTGGCTATTACTTTTTTGAAGGATTACCCTGAATATATGATTGGCTTGATACTCATCGGTCTTGCCCGCTGCATCGCCATGGTGGTGGTATGGAACGAATTGGCGGAAGGCGATAGAGAATATGCTGCAGGTTTAATTGCACTCAACAGCATATTTCAGGTGTTGTTTTATAGCGTATTTGCTTATATTTTTATTACGGTACTTCCGCCATTTTTTGGTATAGATGGAACAGAAGTAAATATAACCATTGGGCAGATAGCGGAGAGTGTAGGCGTCTATTTAGGGATTCCTTTTGCTATGGGAGTCATCAGCAGGTACACGCTGATTAAATGGAAAGGGGAAGAGTGGTTTAATAATAAATTTGTGCCCCTCATTTCACCCATTACTTTAATCGCTCTTTTGTTCACCATTATTGTGATGTTCAGCTTGAAAGGACAGCTTATTGTACAAATTCCTATGGACGTGTTCAGGATAGCTGTACCCCTAATGATTTATTTCACTTTCATGTTTATATTTAGCTTCTTTATAGGTAAGCGATTTGGAGCGGATTATTCCAAAAATGCATCTATTGCTTTTACAGCCACTGGAAATAACTTCGAGCTGGCAATAGCCGTGGCCATCGGTGTATTTGGTATAAATTCTGGACAGGCATTTGCTGGCGTGATTGGTCCATTAGTAGAAGTGCCGGCATTAATAGCATTGGTGAACCTTGCTTTTTGGTTTCGGAAAAAATATTATACGAAAGGTGCCTTTGTTTAAATCTATTATTGATATTCATTGTTGTTGTTAAATGGGTATTATGAAAAGATTGGCACTTATCGGTTTCATAATGATTGTATGTAACTCCTGCTTTAAAAAGTATGAGGGTAAAATCACGATTGATGGTTCTAGCAGTGTTTATCCTTTAACAGAAGCGGTAGCAGAAGAATTCCGTAAGGTTGATGCCGATATACGGGTAACAGTTGGCGTATCGGGGACGGGAGGTGGTTTTAAAAAATTCCTTAGGGGAGAAACGGACATCAGTAATGCATCTAGGCCTATTAGCAAAAGTGAATTGGCCGTGAGCCGCCGTAATGGTATTGAGTTTATTGAGTTGCCAGTGTGCTATGATGGAATGGCCATCGTAGTAAGTCCAAAAAACACGTTTGTCAAAGAGATTACAGTTGCCGAGCTTAAGAAGATGTGGTCTCCGGAAAGCCAAGGAAAAATTAAACGCTGGAACCAAGTCCGTGATGATTGGCCGGCACTACCATTGAAATTGTATGGTGCAGGTACCTCTTCGGGTACTTATGATTATTTTACGGAAGCCATTAATGGAAGGGCGAAGGCTTCACGAGGTGATTATACGGCCAGTGAAGACGATAATGTGCTGGTGCAGGGCGTCTCGTCTGATGTGGGCGGCTTAGGCTATTTCGGCTTGGCTTATTATGCTGAAAACAAAGATAAACTTAAACTGATTGGCGTTAAAACTACTGCGAACGGTCCAGCGATATATCCAAGCGATTCAACGGTTATGAACGGTTCTTATCAACCGCTTTCAAGGCCTGAGTTTATTTATGTTAATAAGAAGGCACTGGCTAAACTCTATGTCCGGGAATTCCTTGCCTATTACCTTGATCATGCCGGTGAGCTGGCAAAAGAAGTGGGGTATGTGCCACTTAGTAGCGACACTTATCGTTTATGTCATGAGCGGTTAAATAAAAATATGACGGGCTCTATGTTTGAGCATACTAGTGTAGTGGGGGCTGATTTAATTCAATTGTTAACTCGAAAATAATAAGAAATGAACCTATCGAGAGCAACAAAAGAACGGCTGATTGAATTTGTAATGCTGCTATGCAGTATGGTGTCTGTATTGACTACTTTAGGGATTATTTCTATTCTCGCAATTGATACTTTTAAGTTCTTCAAGGAAGTGCCCTTATCAGAATTCTTAACGGATAAACAGTGGACACCTCTTTTCGAAGATAAGCATTTTGGAATCTTACCTCTACTATCCGGTACACTCCTCACAACCGTGATAGCAACTTTTGTAGCCGTACCGATTGGATTAACGATTGCCGTGTATTTAAACGAATATGCTTCTAAAAAGTTTACGAACATAATAAAGCCCATCCTCGAAATACTCGCTGCTATACCCACGGTTGTGTATGGCTTTTTTGCTTTGCAGTTTGTGACGCCTCTATTACAACAATTTATCCCTCATCTGGCGGGCTTTAATGCACTTTCACCTGGCTTAGTAATGGGCTTGATGATTATCCCTTACATCACTTCTTTGAGTGAAGATGCGTTAAGAGCGGTTCCTAATTCATTGCGCGAAGCGAGCTATGGAATTGGTGCCAATCGTTTTCAAACGGCGTTCAGGGTGTTAGTACCCGCCGCTAACAGTGGTATTATCGTTTCTATTATTTTAGCGATTGCAAGGGCTTTGGGCGAAACAATGATTGTAGCCATTGCTGCCGGCCAAGAACCACGACTAACATTTAATCCGATAGATGCCGTGGAAACGATTACCACTTACATTGTGCAGGTAAGTATGGGAGATGTTCCGCAGGATTCGCTAGAGTATAGAAGTATTTTTGCGGCAGGAATCACCTTGTTTATCTTTACTTTTCTTCTTAATAATATCAGTTTTTGGATTAGAAAGAAATATCAACAGCGCTATGAGTAGAAACGTATTAATATCGGCAAGATTTAAAGACCGCTTATTTAAGGTATTTGCGATTATTTGTACATTCGGCGTTCTATTGGTCTTATTACTACTGTTATTTGATATCCTTAACAAAGGAATTACAAGGGTAAATTGGTCATTCCTAACCAGCCTGCCATCAAGACATGCAAAAGAATCTGGTATATATACGGCGCTTGCGGGTATGATCAGCCTTTTGCTTTTTACACTATTGATCGCTTTACCAATTGGGATGCTATCGGGTATCTACTTGGAAGAGTATGGAAAAAAAAGTAAGCTGACGAGTTTTATTGAAGTGAATATTGCCAACTTAGCAGGCGTCCCATCTGTGATCTACGGTATATTAGGACTGCAGTTATTTGTCCGCACGGCGGGACTGGGGAATAGCATATTAGCCGGAGCATTAACCCTGGCTTTATTAATCATGCCTATTGTGATCGTTTCCACACGTGAAGCGATAAAGGCAGTGTCTGGCGGACTGCGGGAAGGTGCACTTGCTTTGGGTGCTACCAAGTGGCAAACGATCTCTAAAGTAGTATTGCCTGCTGCCTTTGGTGGTATGTTAACGGGTGTTATTCTATCCACTTCGCGTGCTATAGGAGAAACTGCACCTCTCATTGTGGTAGGGGCTTTAGCTTACGTCCCTTTTGTGCCTGAGGGGCCGCTAGATCAATATACCACTTTGCCTATCCAGATCTACAATTGGACTTCGCGGCCTCAAGAAGGTTTTATTATCAATGCTGCAGCCGGAATAATTATATTACTTACGGTGACGCTCTTGTTAAATGGAATTGCAATTTTTTTAAGAAACAGATGGTACAAGAAGGTAAATATATAGATGAGCTACCAAGGGAAAAGCTGGCATCCCGTAACCTTAATCTTCATTATGGAGATAAACAAGCATTACACAATATTTCTTTGGCAATCGAAGCTAATACGGTAACTGCCTTTATTGGCCCGTCTGGTTGTGGCAAATCCACTTTTTTAAGATGCTTTAACCGGATGAATGACTTGATACCGAATGTACGCATAGATGGCGAAGTGCTGGTGGATGGAAAGAATATTTACCATCCCAAGGTAGATGTATACGAGCATCGGAAGAAAATTGGCATGGTTTTTCAAAAGCCTAATCCTTTCCCGAAAAGCATTTATGACAATGTAGCATTCGGCCTTCATATTAACGGTGAACAATCTAAAAAGGTATTAGATCAGGCCGTTGAAGACGCATTAAAGAAGGCGGCGCTTTGGGAAGAGGTGAAGGACAACCTGAGTAAATCGGCTTTGGCATTGTCGGGTGGACAGCAACAACGTGTCTGTATCGCGAGAGCAATTGCTGTACAACCATCGGTACTTTTAATGGATGAGCCGGCCTCAGCCCTAGACCCTATATCCACGGCCAAAATCGAAGAGCTTATCCACAGCTTAAAAGAGAGCTTTACGATTGTGATCGTTACACATAATATGCAACAAGCGGCGAGGGTAAGCGATAAAACCGCCTTCTTTTATCTTGGGAATTTAATTGAATATGCGAATACCGACAAAATCTTTACCAATCCGGCTTCTGAAGCTACGCAGAATTATATTACAGGACGTTACGGATAGGTAGAACCGAGGTTATACCAATGAATAAAGTTATGACACATTTAGAAACAGAATTAAAGAGCCTAAAAGACGATACCATGGATATGGGAGGCTTGGTTATCAGTCAACTAAATAAAAGCTTCGACGCACTGGAAACTTTTGATAAAGATTTGTGCCGTGATGTGATCGCAACAGAGAAGCGTGTCAATTCGATGGAGTTGAAAATAGATCGGGATTGCGAACAAATTTTTGCCCTGTATAATCCAGTGGCTATCGACCTCCGTTTCGTATTGGCGACATTGAAGATCAATACTAACCTGGAACGTATAGGTGATATCGCAGAAGGAATAAGTAAGTTTATTTTGAGTGAAGATAAAGCTTATGATCTAGAGCTGTTGAAGGTAACGCATCTTGAAGGTATGTTTAAAGAGTCTATCCTTATTGTGCAACAGGTGATGGATGCCTTTTTTAATGAGGATACCAAATTGGCCAGAAGTATTTTTCAAAAGGATGAACATTTAGATGATATCAATAAAAAGGCAAACAGCTTACTATCGGAATATATTCCATCTAATTTGAATAACCTCGAACAGGCGCTGAATACGCTTTCTATCATTAGAAAGTTGGAACGTGTTGGCGACCAAAGCAAAAATATTGCTGAAGAAATCATTTTTTATGTTGAAGCAAAAGTGCTGAAACATGCAAAGCCTAATAAGAAGAAAACAAATGGCGAATAGGATATATATGATATATAATACAATATTTTAATGAAAATAGCACTTTTTTCGGATGTTCATGCCAATTTTCCTGCATTGGAGGCGATGTTTTTGAGTTTAGACAAACAGCACGTAGATAGTATCTTTTGCCTTGGTGATCTTGTTGGTTATAATGTTTGGCCGAATGAGGTGATTAACGAAATACGCCGTCGTAAAATACAAACGCTAGCTGGAAATCATGATGCCAAAGTAACTACGCTCAAGATAGAAAGTCCGGTAAATGCGACTGGTAAAAACTATGCCTATCATCTTATTGACCCTGAAAATAAGAATTACCTCCATGATCTTCCTGCACATATCCGTTTAGAGTTTCAATCAATCAATGGAACATTGGATATGCTGATGGTACATGGTAGTACTAGGAGAAACGATGAATATGTGCTGCTGGAAACACCCGAAGAAGAGGTGTTAAATATGATGGAAACAAGTAAGGCGGGCATTCTTTGTGTTGCTCATTCGCATAAACCTTACCACCGGATCATTCATACCCATCATAACAAATACGTGCATGTCATTAATACGGGTTCGGTTGGAAAACCGAAAGATGGAAATGTACAGGGAGGTTATGTGCTGCTAGATATAACGGCAAATACTTCTTTGGATGATCCTAAAAGTTTAGGGGTAGAGTTTGTTCGTTTTGACTATGATGTGGAGAAAGCAGCAAAGGCTGTTGAGGATAGCCCTTTACCAAACGAACTTGCAGATATGTTACGTAAAGCGTACTAAATTGCGTTAATTTACTTGTAAGGAGATGAACTTAAAATGTTTATATTAGTAGGTAATAATTGACCTATGCAAAAAGACCTACCCCTTTACATTTCGGTAATATTCATCTGTACTGTGGTGCTTACCGTTGTGCTATTATACTACGTTCTCAAAGGCTCGGCTAATCGTCGTATCGCTGCGAGCGCCGGTGTCTTGATGATTCCGATTGTATGTTGGTTAATGATGCAAGCATCACTAGCTTCCTATGGAATTTATTATAACAACTTAACGACCATACCACCAAAAATCATGATATATGGGATTCTTCCCGCAGGGCTTTTCATCATGGCTCTTTTTGTTTCTAAAAAAGGCAAAAAATTCATAGACAGTTTACCGATGCGAACGTTGACTTTTCTTCACATTATACGGATTCCGGTAGAGATAGGTTTGTTTTTATTATTCACTTACGGCGCCGTACCCAAGCTGATGACTTTTGAAGGAGTGAATTTCGATGTTTTAAGTGGAATAACAGCACCTGTTGTTGCTTACTTCGGTTTCAATAATGGAAAGATAAATCACAAAATCCTACTTACATGGAACCTGTTGTGTCTGGCATTGCTTATCAATGTGGTGGTTATTGGTGTCTTTTCTGCGCCAACGCCTATGCAACAATTTGCTTTCGATCAACCGAACACTGCGTTACTAAATTTTCCATATTGTTGGCTTCCAACCTTTATTGTTCCGGCGGTTTTGTTCAGTCACTTGGTTACTTTACGGAAGCTATTAATACCTTCTATGGCATAAGGTGACAGCATTCCGAGATATCGTGTCGCCGCGCCTGAGATCTTAGGAATTTATATCTCTTGCTTTAAAATCTGCACTTTTTCCGTTTGTATAAACATGACCTTTGTTACAACAAAACAAACAAGGAAAATCATGAAAACACTAGAGAAAAAAGTAATTTTAGTAACAGGCGCTTCAAGAGGTATCGGAGCGGCTATTGCTTACAAACTTGCAGATCAAGGAGCAAAGATTATTGTAAATTTCGCTGGAGGTAAAGAAGCCGCTGATTTAACGGTTGCCTCGATTACACAACAAGGAGGAGAAGCAATTGCTATACAGGCAGATGTTAGTAAAGCAGAAGAAGTGAAGAACCTTTTTGATCAAGCGATTGCCCACTACGGGCGTATTGATGTATTGGTGAACAATGCCGGCATCATGATTACTAAGCTGATTAAAGATACGACCGATGAGGATTTTGCTCGACAGTTTGATATCAATGTGAGAGGCACTTTCAACACTCTTAGAGAAGCTGCCACCCGCCTTGCAGATAATGGTAGCATTATCAACTTCTCCTCCACAACTACACGCGTAATGATGCCTACATACGGTACTTATGTGGCTACCAAAGCCGCTGTGGAGCAGCTCACTCGGGTATTTGCCAAAGAAGTGGGCGCTAGGGGAATTAACGTAAATGCGGTACTTCCTGGTCCTACTAACACAGAACTATTTACCAAGGGTAAACCACGGGAAGTGATTGATCGTTTAGCCTCTTTAACGGCCTTTAATCGTATCGGCGAACCTGAAGATATCGCAAAGGTGGTTGCCTTTTTAGCAAGCGACGAAGCAAAGTGGATCAGTGCACAGCAAATTGGGATAAACGGTGCCATGGCATAAATCGTTAGCTTCTATTCGATAAATTAAAAATCAGTTCAAAATTTTCATAAAACAAAGACCATGAATACATTACAGAATAAAGTAGCCTTAATTACAGGATCAGCAAGAGGACTGGGAAAAGCTATAGCAGAACGTTACGCGGCATTAGGCGCAAACATCGTGATCAATTACTCGAAAGATAAAACTTCAGCTGACGAGGTGGTAAGCAATATCAAAGCGATGGGCGTAAGAGTTGTTAGTATACAAGCTGATGTAAGCAAGGTGTCTGATATTAAAAGGCTTTTTGAGGAAGCAAAAGCTGTTTTTGGTAAGATTGATATTGTAGTTGCTAATGCAGGCATCGAGCTGGTGGAAACGCCTGTGACGGCCTTTACAGAAGAACAGTTCGATCGAGTTTTTTCCATAAACACGAAAGGAACTTACTTCACAATGCAACAGGCGGCTAAACAAGTGGAAAATGGAGGACGTATTATTTATATAGCTTCGTCTACAACTTCTTTTCCGGTAACAGGCATGGCTGTCTATGGAGGTAGTAAAATTACTCCTCGGTATTTAGTAGATGTATTGTCAAAAGAAATTGGGTACAGGGGTGTTACAGTTAATTCTATCATTCCATTTGCTGTGGATCATTCGGGTATTTTTTCTGAACCTGATTCTTTTCCCCGCTTAAGGCAACAGTTGTTAGATAGCTGCCCGATGGGAAGGTTGGCGGAAGTAGAAGATGTAGCAAATATTGCCGAATTTTTTGCCAGTGATCTTTCTTCTTTTGTTAACGGGCAACACCTACTTGTAAACGGCGGTGCAACTAATTGAACCTATTTAATATCACATTAAACTATCTATTATGAAAACTTTTCTTTCGGCTTTTATTTTTGGAGTATTTGGAGCGGTTGCAGTAAGTATCTCCTCCTTTTTAGAATGGCCTACATGGGTAATGTTTATAGCTTGGGTAAGTTATTATGTTTTCGGTAAAAATCTAATTTCTTCTTTGAGAGCTTTTGTTCAGATAGGCCTGGGAATGATTATGGGAGTGCTTATTCAGTTGTCGGCTGGAATATTAAGTAGCGTAATCGGGACTTTGGGATTTCCGGTTGCCGTATTCTTCTTCATCGGATCGTTAGCTTTTATCGCTAGAATAAAGACCTTAAATAATATTCCAGCTTGGTTCTTGGGTTTAATTATCTTATTTGGGGCTCATCCGGCATTAACATTTTCTTCCATAACAAAGCTCTTTATTCCAATCCTCGCCGGTTTTATTTTTGCATGGCTCAACGATTCGGCTGTAGAAAAAATACATGTTGGCACTGCCAATCACGATGTTAAAGAAGTAAATTAATTGAGTCACCAATACAATTTGATGTTCCCACAGAAATATCCAGGTTGTATTGGTGGTTAATTTTTTTTACGATTGGGTATACTTTAAAAAAATGTTTATTTTTCATTTGAAAACATAGATCATCACATGGAGAAAAATAAGGGCAGGATTTTTAATACGCTATATGCCCAATATAAGCATCTTGGATTACCATTACATCTCATGGATGAAAGGACGAATTTTACCGTCTTTAATCTCAAAGATATTAACCAGCCATTACCTTTTAAATCGCCCGTAAGTAGGTTGAACTTTTTTGTTTTCGCATTTGTCAAACAGGGGAGGGGAAGGTATACGATAGATGAACAATCATTGGATATAAAACCTAACACTATTTATTTTACTAATCCAGGGCATTACCGCTCTTTTCATTGGGACAGTATTGAAGAGGTATATTTGATCACGCTTAGCGAAGATTATTTGAAAGAAAATGTACATGCAGACATCTTTAACGAATTCCCTTTTTTACTCACCGAAACATATCCTGCCAGAGAAGTAAATCAAGAGACCTTTAATGAATTTGAAAGGTTATACATGCAAATCCATAAGGAGTACACTACCAATTCACCCTTCCGAAAACAGCTTATCGGAAATCTTTTTGTAGTACTATTGCTTAAGATTAAGGAGTACTTCTGGCTTGATTACAATCCTATTTACGAAGGAAATAGAGGCTCTCATATAGTTAAGAGTTTTAAGCGCACATTAGAAAGTCATTATCGCGATCTAAGTAACGGTAAAGTAGAAAAAGTTTTTAGGGTACAGGAGTATGCCGAGGCACAAAATCTTCATCCAAATTACCTAAGCAATGTGATCAAATTAAAGACCGGAAAGGCCATTGGAACATGGATTTCGGAAAAAAATATTTCCGAGGCGAAGGCGCTTCTGCAACATTCTGCTATTTCCATTAAAGAAATTGCCTACCGTTTAGGCTTTTCGGAGTCGTCTCATTTTAGCAATTATTTTAAAAAACACACTCAAATTTCCCCTGTTTCCTATCGTAAAAATCTTCCTTCTTCAATGTAATAGGTTTATTTGATTTGTTCCAACTTTTGAGATAATATAAAATTCATATTAAC
>DATMSZ010000261.1:0-7246 GCA_035565175.1 Pseudosphingobacterium sp. | reverse complement strand
TTCAAAATCGATTTTTTTAGTTTCTTTATTGACTAATGTAATTTTTCCTAATCCTGGAAGTATATTAAACTGTCCGTTCGTTAAATATACTGGCTCCCCATTATATTGCATGTCCCATAAACTCTCGCTATAATTTAGCAGTAAAAGTTGAGCTATCTCCGTGTACGGATTTATTGATTCATCTCCTTTTTGGCAGGAAGTAACAATAAAATAGCATAGTAGTAAACCAAAGTAGCGAAATTTTTTCAAGAATATCATTGTATAAACATTTAACTTTAAATATGGATAGCAGCAATTGGCTACTATCCATATATTACTATTGCATTTTTATCATGCAAAGACAAATAATTAATAATTCTTAGGATTAAACTGAGTCCAATTTGCAGTCCACACGGTGGCAGCCGTAGCATTTGGAGCAATAGCACCTTTGTACGTAGTAGTACCGTTTCCGTAGGCAGGAGAAGTAGAAAGCGGACGCAGGTTCAATACGTTAAGCGATGAACCTGGGTAGAATGGATTTGCCGCTAATCTTAAGAATGCATTTGCACTAGCATTTACCCCTACACTGTTACCTGCATAGTTAGTTGGAGCAGTGCCAGTTACGGTGGTGGTATAGCCGTGTACTACGTTATTACTAAATGTGCCAGCTGTGTTAACGCTTTCAAAAGAAACACCTGTTGTATAACCACCAATGATAGAATTTTGGATATCTAAAGAAGTAGCTCTTCTCCAACGATTACCAAATTTAAGCTTGCTGCTTGCAGTTGCGGACGTACCGACTCCCAAAAACGTAAAGTTTCTTAAAACCGGCTTTGTAGCAGGTGTAGCAGAAGATCCTGTACCATCGTTATCAGATTCTAAGCCATTTGAATCAGAATTTCCAACAGTTCCACTATTTGTAGAGTTCACATCTTTTAAGCTGATTGCGTATTGGATAGTGCCAGTATAACCGAAGTCAAAATCGAAATCGTCATCATCAGTTGAAAGGGCAACTAAGTGATCTGCATTTACTCTGCCACCAAAGAACTCAAAGGCATCATCCGCACTCCATGAAACTTGGATATGTGATAAAACAGTACCGCTACCTACTCCACCTAAAGTAAGACCATTGATTTCGTTATCATCATCCAGCTTATAGCCTGGGAATTCGATACGAACATATTTTAAAGAACCTGAGTTGTCAGCGGCGATTGATCCTCCATAGGTAATATCCGTTCCTGCAGGTTGAGGAATACCTTCTATACGAGTTGAAGTAGGTTTGTTTGTAGTGGATTGCCCTAATATTACAATGCCACCAAAATTACCAGCAGCACGTTGACCGGCAGCTTTAGGTGAAGTAAAAACGATAGGTGCTGTAGCCGTACCGTTGGCAATTAATTTAGCAGTTTTAGGTACTACCAATACACCTGCTACATTTTGTAAACCGAATGCTGGGTCGTTGTATTGTTTGATTGTTCCTGTTGTAAGATAAGTCCCCGGCTGGATAGTTAATGTTTGACCAGGTTTTACATAAGAAACACCGTCAATTAACCAAACTTTGTCACTGGTAAGTGTAGCAACGGTAATCAAACCGTTGGCATCTACGGGTACGTGTTCTTGCGGTAGAGCAGGTAAACCAGCTACAGTTTCTCCTTGAGGAGCCGCGAAATCTTGGTTTTTGTCGCAGCTAGACGCTAATAGAGCGAGGCATAAGCCTGCTAATGCTAATGTTTTTCTCATGATCTGAGTTTTTTTGTTTATCTTTGCTACCTTATTCCCAATTTTCCATCAAACAATAGGTGGTAGCATATACCCTATAGTTCGATGGTCGCAAAATCAACGGATTTGGGAAATGGAGTATCTTTTGAGGCAGTCCGTTTTGTCGCATCTATGGAAACTGCTTTTTTCTTTTCCCATCCGTCATTTTGCTTGCTCCCTACCGGGAGCTTTTTTACTCTTGTCGAGTAGATCCCACTATTTTATTGTTAAAGAACGATTTTCAAAGGCTATTAAAATTTGTAAGTTAATGTTAAACTGGCAGTTCTCCCGTATCGTTCGCGATAAGTAACAAGATCCCCTTTATCTTTTTCGTAGCGCGTGGTTCCATTGACTAATCTCCATCCATCACCTTCCGGTTCATAAGCGGAGATATTATTATAGTAGAAATTCCATTCATTTAATAAATTGCCCAGATTTAGACGTAATTCTAATTTCTGCTTTAATAAACTACCTCTAAATTGCGCGTCAAGCTGGTTTCTTCCATTTTCATACTCGCTAAGCCCGGGATCGGTACTGTAAATAAGGAAGGTTCTTGGACCACTTCTATTGTAGGAAACTGTAGCGCCAAATTGTATTCCTTGATAATCTAGGCCTGCATTTACAATCCATGGAGATTGCCCCATCAAGGGTCGATCCTCACTGCTGGTGCGTTGTATTTCTTTTCCCTGAAGACGTTCAGCTAAGTTTATTTTGGTTTGTGTCTCTACCTTTGATTTGATGAGGGTGCCATTGCCAAATACGTTAAGTTGTTGAAGCCATTTTTTATCAGCAATAAAGCCCAAAGATTTTCTGATTTCCATCTCAAGGCCATAGTTGTTGGCTGCGTATTGATTTTGATAGGAATAGTAAGGATTTGCATCCTTTGTCAATTCAATAGGATCTTTCATACGCTTAAAAAAACCGGTTACTGAGACGATTTCTCCGGCAGTTGGGTACCATTCGTAACGTACATCTACATTATCTATAATAGTAGAAGTTAATTGGCTGCCGGTAATCGTAGCGTTAAGATAAGGGTCATAGAACCCAAAATAAGAGGTCTCTCTAAAGTCGGGGCGGACAGCCGTTTTTCCATAGGCGGCCCTTATGTTCATTTGTGGTGTGAGGGCATAAGTAGTATTAATGGATGGAAGAAAACGCCAGTCTTTTTCACCGGTAGTCGCTAAATAGTCGTAATCGCCATTGGGAAATCTGTTGTTAATATATTCATTTTGCCTATTCGCCAAATTGTAATATTCAGCTCTTAAACCATACACTAAACGCAATTTCTGAAATAAATGTTGATCCAACATGCCATATATTGCCTGCAACTTCATGTTACCACTAAATACCGGGCCGTTTATAGACTCCACCCAGTAATACGCTTGGTCTTTTCCGGCACCCATATTAGCGGGATCCAATATTACATCGTAAGGACGGGAAAATTCGTCGCTGCTCCGTGAAGTATACGGAATGAGGTTCATGACACTTAAATCACGTTGCTTGTCCCAGCCCATATAACCGACTTTGGCTAAGGTTTCTATATTACTGCCCTCTCCAAAGTTCTTACTAATGGCGAGACGCCAGTTGTAGTCGGTCTCTTTAATGTCCGTCCACATCCGATGGTCATTTGTAGCACCTGATACACCTGCTTCGGCCGCACTAGATACGTCAGGGGTTTGAAAATAATCCATACCTCCTATTGTGGCAGTATACCGATTTCTCAATCGTCTTTGATCTAGTATTTGTTGACCGATTCGTGTAATGCCTCCCTTGTACTCCAATTTGTATTGTTGAGGCAGTTGTTGCTCGCCTTCGACTTGATGTTGTTGTACCCAAGTTATTTGTGGTTCCTGAAACATTTCATTCATGGCATTGTTTAGAATGTTGTCTCTATTAATATCAGCATAATTCAAGCGATAAGATAAGTTTAGATAATCTTCCATTACACGTGAATACAGGCTCTTTAACGCAACTTTAAAGTTTTTGCCTTGTATGCCAAAATTTAATACCGAACCCAAAGTACTATTGAAACGATAGGAAGTGCCAGACCCATTCATAACATAATTGGTGCTATCCATCCAGTTATTTGTTCGTTCAGCGTGCTCATTCGACCTAATATTGTTGGTTTTTACCGTGTTTTGTTGGGTACGTAGGCTAACACCTCCTACAAAACCAAAACGGAGGTCATTTTTCAGGTTGTAGATTCTGCCAATAGCAAAACGGTAGTTTTGATGCGGTAGCGCCGTATAACGATTCATCCGTAACCCATTGGTTGGTACACGTTTGCTTTGCGCAATAGCGTCAAAACTATTGTACGGCGGACTTCCTTCACCATTACTAGGTAGGCCATCTACGTCGTCATTAGGGCCGCCGGGAGGCGGATTGTCAATCCCGGTTTGCCATAACCACGGCTGCATATTTTTTGGTTCTTCTCGCCGCCCGTCGTCAAAGGCGAAATAGTCTGAAAAGCCTCGCTTTCCTAACATGAGAAAGTCTTTTCCTGTACTTTGGCTATTGTAACCCGCTCCTATGGTGATCGAGGTAAAATTTTCGGTAGGGATGTCAAGTGTATTTACTGAAATTTGCCCACCGGAAAATTCGGCGGAGTTTTCCGGTGTAGCTGTTTTGTTCACCACCACATTGCTCACCATTTCCTGTGGGAGCACATCAAATGAAAAATTTCTCCTATTCATTTCTGTGCTCGGTAACACAATACCATCTATCATGGCCTGGTTGTATCGATCGGAGAGTCCTCTTACCACCACATATTTGTCGTTTACCGTGGTTACACCGCTCACTCTTTTTAATACCTGCCCCATATTGTTGTCCGGCGTGCGAACAATCTGTTCGGACGAAATCCCATCAGTAATCGCCGCCGCATTTTTTTGCTGGGCATATAGGCCTTCTATAGATGCTCTACGATAATCGGCCGTTACTACCACTTCTTCCAATCCCTTGGCGTCTCCTTTTAAGGATACATCAAGTGGGAGTGTCCTGCCTGCGGTAATGATTACGTCTGTAATCCGCTTTGTTTGAAACGAAATATAACTTACTTCGAGGGTATAAGTGCCCGCCGGTAAGCTTAAAGAATAAGCGCCATCTACACTGGCTTGTCCTGAAAGATTAAGTTCTATGATCTTAATTGTCGCTCCGGGCAGTGCTTCTCCACGGCCATCTATAATTTTACCTCCAATGCGACCTTGTTGTTGCTTGAATTTTTTGTTGCGGTTAATACTGGCTGATATGTGTCTTCCTGAAACCATAAACTGTAGGTATGTTTTTTTCTCCAGCTCCAGTAGGATCTTGTCTAAAGACGCATCGTTATAATATATGTTAGTTAGCTTCAGGTGCTCAAATTCTGCCGGATCGAAACTGAAATCGTAACCACTTTTAGCAGCAAGTTCATCCAATATTTCTTTTGCTGTGGCATTATTGTGATGAAGATCAATTTGCCCACCGAGTTTCAATCGCGCTTGGGCATGTAGCGGTAAATTAAATAGCGCTAAGAGTGCGATTAACATCAAATAATTTAGTTGCTTAATACGTTGAATAATGTTGTAACGTAAGGTATAAATATGCATGTTGAATTTCTTGATTCTTTATTGTAATTCAATTAATACGACGGTAGATGTATAATTATGTAAGAAGTGTAGCTAGTTTTTTTTCATAAGTAGGTAGGTTTTTGGGTTTAATTTTTTGATCGTTAATTGATGCGTGAAGGCAATAGAGTTCAGCAGATCTTCTACTTTTTTGAACTCAAATTTTCCATTGATGAACTCTTCTTTTATGATCTTTGCGTCAAATTGCAGCTTTACCTGGTAATAATCTGCGATGTTGTAAAGTGCGACGTCTAGTCGATCCTGATTGAATACAAGATTTCCCCGAGTCATCGCGTCTTTGGCTAAAGAAAAAGTTTTTATTAAGCCCTCGTTATTGATTTCGCTTTTTTCAAATTCTTGACCAGGCCAAAGGATAACGGAACCCTTGTTGGAACCTGTTTCCATTATCTTGACTTTACCTGTATAAAGGCTGATTTTCTCAAAACCATAATCCTGAAAATTTTGTACCACGAAAGACGTCCCAAGGGCTGTAGTAGCCAATTTGTCTGTTGTTACTGTAAATGGTTTTGTCAAATCTTTGCTTACGTCGAAAAAGCCTCTTCCCTTCACCAACTCGACGTTTCTGGCATGCTGCTCAAACGCTTTTGGGTATTTAAAAATAGCGCCCGGAGAAAGGGTTACCTTTGTCCCATCTTGTAGGGTAACCGTATTGATTTTTCCCTGAGGGACAGATATGGTGACAAAAGTTTGTGTGAGCTTTTTATATTGATAGTCTTCATAGTAGCGATAAGCACCTATTGAAAGGAATAGAATAGCGGCGATGGAGGCGGCTTTCATCAGCCAATTAAATCGGAACGTATTTGGCGCAGGTTCAATGATATCTAGTAATTTTTCTTTAACCTTTTGCTTGCTTTCAAGATTGGGCATTGTAAGATGGTCACTGTCTTCGCTTGTTAATTCCGACATGATCTGATCATAGTTGGCATCAAATGCGCCTTCTTGCATTAGGTTTAAAAATTCTTCTAATTCAGCATCCGTTAATTCCCGGTCCTTAAATTTTCTGAATAGTTCTTTCTTTTCTAAATAATCCATTTTTTTACCCTTCAAGTGCTTTCTTTTCTAAGTGAAAGCGAATATTATCTCCTCGTTTATTATATATAGTAGGTGCGAGGAGAAGTAGGGTAGTTGGATTTAAAAAAAATGAAAATTTTATGTAGGGGGGCTTTAATTATGAATGTAGAACGAACAAAGAACAATGAATAGCCAATAACTCATAACTGGCAACTCACAACTCGTAACTAATAAAAAAGCATCAACAAAACAACAATATGGTACAAAAAATCGCCATTCTTCTTTAATTGCATTAAACTGCGATTCGCTTTTATCATGTGGTCTTTCACTGCGTCCCGACTGATAGACAGTTGTTCGGCCGCTTCATTATAAGTGAGTTCTCCCAATTTTACTAATTCGAAAACCCTTCTCCGCTTTTCTGGGAAATTATTTATAAATTTTCTTAACCTACTTAGATCCATATTGGCATGGAGTGCATTTTCTGAATCAATATCTTTAAATGTTGCGAATTGAGCCTGTAAGGCCTGCCTCTTTGTATTCTCTGTTGCTTGCTTTTTAATCCATCTGAAAACTTCATTTCTTGCAATGGTAGATAGATAGGCGTTAATTCCTTGATCGAGATCTATTAAGTGCCTGTTCTGCCATAGGAGCATAAAACTATCATGTGTAATTTCTTCAGAGCTTTCCCTACAACGTGTATATTTAAAACAGATAGACCATACGTGGTCATATAATAGTTCAAATACTTGCTCGAAAGCCGTAACATTTCCGTTTTTTAATTCCCTGATCAGTTCTGTGGTTACCATAATTTGGATCTGTATTTACAGAGCAAGTATATCGATCCAATATAATGGAGTAGTTAAAAATAAATTAAATTA
>DATMSZ010000260.1:0-35839 GCA_035565175.1 Pseudosphingobacterium sp. | reverse complement strand
GCTTTTCGAAAAGTTTGTTTTCTTTTTATTATGGCAATATAGATAAGCATGAAAAGCAGCTTAGCACTGCGATAAACACGTGCTATTTCATTAATAATCAGATGTATAATTAAATTATTGTATAAAAGATGCTAAAAAACGAATGTACTTGAAGTATTTAAAAAAACTGGCCTGAACGCCAAAAAACAAACAATTTCTCACGAATTGTGCATGAATTGTGCAGACACTACACAACTATAATTACTAAATTTGTATTAATAATTTAAAGGTCGGATGGCCGAGCGGTTAGGCTGAACTTCGCAAAAGATCATAGAGTGGTTCGAATCCACTTCCGACCTCCTTTTCAAATTAACATTGTTCACCTCTGAATAGCGATGCTGAGTTGTTTTTTACAAGCTGATTACTAGGCGCTTGTAAACAATTCGTTTCAAATAAGTAAAGATTTCATTTTAATTTTTGTCAATCACAATAAAGCTGCTATTTTTGCATTCCTTTTTAACTGAGTAAAAAAGATATTGGAGAGTTGTCCGAGTGGTTTAAGGAGCACGCCTGGAAAGTGTGTATACCTCAAAAGGGTATCGAGAGTTCGAATCTCTCACTCTCCGCTAGTAATAGTGGGATACTAATAGCAGAAAGGTTGAGGAAAAGTGCGTCATTCGTGGCACATTTGAATCGAAAACCTGAAAAGCATGCCTGACGAGGGTTTCAAGCTAAGGTTCGAATCTCGCCGTCTCCGCTGAATTAGTTTTTAAATAATAGAAAAGCCTGTAAATATCACTATTTACAGGCTTTTTTATTACTTCCCACCAGGTATTATTTACATAAATGCCTAAAATTTACCAGCGTCATTCGTGGCACCTTATTTTTCACTAAAAAAGTGCCACAAAATAAAACATAAATAGCTGTATTTAAACCTGTTACAATAGATTACATCTTGTTTTGCGAGGGGCGTAATCCGACATTTGTTTAACCTTTAATTGATGAACAATGTTGGAGAAAAGTTATGGATTGCTGTTTTTCTTAAAACAGCCCAAGGACGTGAAGAGAAAAGAAAGGTACGTTTACCTACGAATAACGGTGGACGGATTAGCCAAAGAATTTTCAACCAAAGAAAAATGGCATGTTGATCGGTGGGATCAAAAAACTGGTAGAGCTTCAGGAAACAAAGAAGATGCAAGGCGCCTTAATATTTTCCTTGAGGAAATTTCAGGGAAGGTGCTTGCAGCTAAAACCGAGTTGCTAAGAGATGACAAACCGGTCACTGCGCAAAACCTTTTAGCGATAGTCGCAGGCACTGAAGAAAAGCGAAAGATGGTTCTTGTAGAGTTCAAGAATCATAATGAGAAGATGGAAGAATTACTGAACAAAGGCTACGCACAGGGGACAATCGATAGGTTTAAGACTTGTTATTCACATATCGCAACTTTCATTAAATACAAATATAACGAAGACGATATTCCCCTATCCCGACTCGATTATGAATTTGTCTCCGGGCTTTGGCATTGGTTCAGGACCGCAAAAAAATGTGGAAACAATACCACCTATAAATACCTTACAAACTTTAAGAAAATAATAATTCACGCCCAAAAAATGGGCTGGATTAGACGGGACCCGTTTGCGACATTCCAGATGAGCAAACGTCCTGTAAAGGTCGAATTTCTGACAGATTCCGAATTACAGACCATCGAACAAAAGATATTCGATTTCGAACGGCTACAACTTGTGAAGGATATATTCGTATTTTCTTGTTATACCGGTCTTGCTTATGTAGATGCTAAAAATTTAAAGCGGTATAATATCACAAAAAAACTGGATGGTGAATATTGGATTAAAATTGAACGCCACAAAACCGGTTCGACTTCCTCTTTGCCTATTCTACCAGTAGCATTAAGCATTATCGAAAAATACAAAATCCATCCAAAGTGCGAGAAGGAAGGTTTTGTTCTGCCAATTCTAAGCAATCAAAAGATGAATGCTTATTTAAAAGAGATAGCTGATGTCTGCCAAATAAATAAAAAGTTGACCTTTCATACGGCAAGGCACACATTTGCTACTACGGTAACTTTAACCAATGGTATTCCAATTGAAACAGTAAGTAGTATGTTAGGACACAGTAGCCTCAAGCAGACACAACACTACGCGAGGATTGTAGATAAAAAGAAAAGTGATGAAATGAAATTACTTGCTCAGAAAATGCCTGCGGCACCTATACTTTCTACAATATCGCAAAGTGCTTAACGATCATTTAAAATCATAATTTGTCAATATGATAAAGTCTAAATATAACGGAGCGCAGATAACTAAGGCGATCAAGGAAATTGAATATGGTCGCACCATTGACGATATCTGCAAAGAGTTCGGTGTAGAAAAACCAACTTTTTATAGTTGGATAAGTTATGCGGTATGTCACGTGACCAGCGAAGACTGCACCACAACCAGATATAGCCTTTGCGGTGCCGGACGCAAAATACGGGCGGATGAGATATCACTCCAATAGTATAGCAATTCCAGATACTATGTTTAAGTAATTAACTTTTTAGTATCACATAGGAAGCGGCCTAATCGAATAAATTTGGTTAGGCCGTTTTTTGTTAGCCTTTATATTGCTTCATATAACGGTTGACAAAAGTCTTATTGCCAAATGTAACCGACTTCCATCCGCCTTTAGGCCCAAAGACCTCTTCAGTTACCTCTCCGTATAGTTTTGTTGCCTTTTCACGAGTTAAAATTTTGCAGATTACACCATATGTGCCTCCGATATACTCTACCCTTGCAACAGAGCACAATTTCTGGAAGAGTTCTTCTCCTAGGTGTCCTACAATTTTAAATCCCCATGCAAAAGGTTCTCCACAGTGGCTATCATAGCCCAATGGTCCATATGCCGCTAAATAATCCTCAAAACCGTGAGGTTTTTTATGTTCCATATTTTCTTTGCTTTTGTAAATCTGAAGATAGTAAATAATTGCTTTACAGGCCGTACGCAATCAGGTAGAAACGCTGTAGTATAAATTGTTTTTCATCCTGCCAGTTAACCAACTTTCCCAATAATGCGTACGCTTAATCTTTATCCGGCCCCCTGCTCATCTAACCCCATTCCAAACAGGTATTGCAGCTATCAGTCTTTGGAGGGTAGCCTATAGATCCCATACCCAAACCCATCAAAGCCTAACGCAAATGTACTGCCTGGCGCCGAGCGTACGAAAGTCTGCGCCTTCGCAAGGCTTGGCTGGCCTACGGTTTGAACAAAAAAATACTCCCGCGATTGCCGTAGTATTTTTTTGCCCAAAACCTTCTCCCGCCTCTGCCAGTCAGTTTTTCATTTGCATCGGTTTGAGGGTGGGCATGGTGCCTGCTTTCTTCCTACCACAAAGACGGATAGCCTAGCAACCGAGTTATTCCAGTGGGTAGATGAGCGAATTGGTTGCCCGAACAGCAAATAGCTTAGTACGTGCTCAAGAGCTGAGAAAGCGGATTGGTTGACTTGTCCCAATTGTTCGCTACCAGCCTAAAATAAACGTCTACCGGTACGCTTCCGGTACTGATGAGACCCAGCAGGTCGAAACGTTTAAAAACATATATCATGTTTAAAGTGAGAATTCATCCTAAGATTCCAACAAAAAAAAATCCGCAGATTATCGTTGCTGTAATGGTAGGAAGTGAGGATGACCTTGGAACTTTCCGTCGGGTTTTCAAGCATCGAGGGATAGACCCTACTTGGATTCTGGAGCGTCCAATGACAGAATCCGAAAAGCATCGCGTTACAATTAGCTGGCGGCTTCAATGGTATTCTTATACCAATTGGCGGGAGCTGATTGAGGACGAGTGGGCGATAACCAACAATATAGATTGGATCAACAAATTATTTAAAGCATCCAGATTGCCAGGATCAGTTGATGATATTTTACAGAACTGCAAACAATAAAACTATGCATTATTATGATCATGCGCTATTGAGCGCAAAGAAGTTCAATTGTAAGTTGGAAGATACGTTGAGGCTTCACAAAATAATGGACAGCTCAAAATTCTTCTTTCCCATGAGCCAGCACCGTATGTTCTCGCATAACCTTTGGTTTATACAGGTACTCACCGATCTGCTCGGAGAGGTGATACCTAACACTGTGACCGGAGAAGAGCTCTCTATCAGGGATATACTCTATGAGCATTGTAAAGAAGACCATAATGGTCATGTACCATCTTTACAGGACTGGTTACAATGTATCCGTTATGAGGTACCCGAGGAGCACCGGAAATGGTTCAACAATCCAAGACAGAGTGACAAGGTTCTTCTGAAACAAATCAAAGCAGCATTAAAAACCAATGATAACTATGACAAATTATAATTATGCTGCTATTGCAGCACATTGCGACAAGCTGACAAAAAAGGGTGACAAATTATCCATTGCGTGGGACGGCGGAAATGATTCCGGTTGGGTATACCTCAAGTTGAATGATAATCAAATGGACAATATGACCGCGATCGAAGAGCAGCTTATTCGGCTCGCTGAAGATGTGTTAGCATATGGTTCTTTCGATGGTGACTTCTCCGTAGAGGGAGAAGCTGAATACAATCCAGCACATAAATGCTTTGAGGGAACAGATTCCTATTCTGGAAAATTACAGGTAATTAAAGATTGTGCCATTGAAATATCCATACCCGAAAGTATATGGTTCGACAGATTAGAGTTAAGATTTGAAATCGATGACGAATATGATCAAGAGACAACGGCTTCTCTTCGTGTTTTAAATGGACCGTTTCCGCTAGGCTATAATAGGCTGGAATTAAAAATCGCGAATTCCGTCAGATGTGCACTTAATGAGGAAATAAGAACCAAAGAGGACTTTCGCGGTGTGTGGCAGCAGTATTCCATACCACGAAAAGAAATTCAAGAGAAGGGCAAAAAATTGGTTTATATCCTCAACCAATTTGAATACTCCTCTGCTTATGTCAAAGAAAAAGAAGTTGAAATTCCCCTTACCTAAACTTTAATTTATGAAACAGTATGATTTTAAAGCTGCTGACTACTGTGTCAGTGGCTTGCGGGGCTTTACGCTAAATGAAGCCCTACGATTTTGGAAAGCAAAATTTGAAACAATAAAACATTTTCGCAGAGATGTCATCACTCATACATTGCTGGAAGAGTTTGGTGATTTTGTGTCTGAAATCTGGGACAGCATAGATCCCATTACCGTGCAGGAAGCGCTTGCTGAGAAAAACACGGAGCGAAGGAGGGTAATGTTCGATTGTATAGGTGTGGCCCGCCTGTTCAAAGAATTGGAGCCTGAATTGCTTGACCGGCAGGTGCTTCGTAAATCTCGTACAAGATGGGACAGCAGTAACAAGTTATATGTCCATTCCTTTGAAGATACTTATGAGCTCTATCGGCTCGACGGGAACAAGTTGTTTGAGCCGTTAAATAAATGGAGCAGGGCAAACCCGGTGTACGCCGTGCGATGCTGGTGTACGACTACCAATAGAGAGTATTGGATATACGTGCCGGAAACAATCGCTTTAAATGTTCCTGAATGGAGGCGCTCTGAAGGAAAGCCAGATGCAATTCGTGCGATTGCCTGGACGATTCGTCTGGATATTATGAACCCCAAAAGAATTTTTCGTCAGGGAGATATTATTGTAGCGGAGGAATCAATGGATTCATATGAGGTGGAACCTTACCACCTAAATAAAGAACAATACCTTAATCTACTTTTTTCTGAAACCTAAAATCGGTTTATTATGTACACAAACAAATCAAAGAGGCTCGTCTTAGGTGAAGGCGAGACCATCGGACACAAGCATGTCCTGGAATGTAGTGCTGACATTGCCTACGAAAAAACGGATGATCACATTCGACTCATGTTAAAGGGAATGGGAATTTTAACCCATGACGAGCATGACCGGATTGTGCTTGATCCAGGTCGGTACCGGAGTTATAATCAGGTAGAGTTCAATCCTATGGACAATACCGTTAACCGGGTGTTTGACTAACATTTTAAATAAGGAAAGTCTTAACGGCTTTCCTTATTTATTTTTATGGACTTCCCTTTCATGATCCTTTTAATCTCGTAACTGGTCAATCCTTCAGCGCTCTTGTATGACTTATATACCTTATTGTGTTCGACATGAAATTGTAATAGTTCTTTTCCTAATCCTTTATCTGAGACGATGAAATAATCCGCTGTCCTTTCTTCTGCGGTATCCTCTTTGCTGAAAAATATATGCATTATTCTGGCAAAAAAATTATGACTGCTCATTTCCACAATATGAGCCAATTCATGGGCCGCACAACCTTTAAATGCTGTTTCTGAAAAATCAAGGGCTAACTTATCTATATACAGGTTATAGCGAAAAAAAATCCAATTAACGGCCATGTAATAATCCTTCTTTACTACAAAATGGACTTTGATGCGTTTCTTTTGGATTTCTGGGAAATGCTCCGCCAACATTTCCCTAACTATAACTTACGCCTGTTTCTTTTTCACTAATATAAATTATAAAAGAGGATACTTATTTCGTCTCAGGAATTAATTGCAAAAGTTACCGTCAAAAAATCGCCTCTTTGTTGGTACAAATCTAACTAATGAAAGGGACAGAATATAAAAGAAGTGAGTGAAATCTTTATCCACTCACTTCTTTTAATAACCGTACTTATAATCCTTATTCTGCTAATCCAAAATACCAATACGACTTCCATTTTTCGGATGGTATGAGGGCAGATAAGAAATATATCCCAATGTCACCAATTGCTTCATGCATTTATGGTAAGTCATCAAATTACTTATATGGCTTAATGCTAACAGTTCCCTTCTGGAGGTATGAATTGCCTTCTTATCTCCGGTTAGAAAAACTATGGCGGCAAATAAAGCAATATGGTGAACCGTCACCCGCTCGTCTTTCAAAATCCTTTCCCTTCTTCCGATCCTCTCCATCGCTTATTTATTACCGTTCAATAATTTTTTGATATCTCCTTGCTTATAATAGTATCGTCCATCGATCTTAGAATAAGGTAGCTTGCCCGATATACGCATATTCTGTAAAGTGCTCGCCGATATTTTTAGCAGGCCACGAACCTCTTTGCTCCTTAACCATTCATTGATCTCCTCTTTAGGTTTCGTCAGCTCCGAAAGCATCCTGCCGATATCGTCCAATAGCTGAATCCTAAATTTGTGGAGATCCTCCCTCGTTATCACTTCTATTTCCATCCTTCACATTCCCGTTTAAAATAAATACATCACTTGCCCGACCCTTGTAATTTGATGGTCTATATCCTATATAGCCATATGCCCTTAAATCCAGAATGGCCCTATGGTAGGTGCTGACGCTGGATATTTTTGCTTTGGGCATAACCTGATAACTAAACAAACGGATAGGACAGGGGCAGCCCTGACGATACCAAATCGCAAACAATGCCAGGTAAAGCGATAGATGAGTCCGGTCAATCCGGGGATCGGCATCGGCCTTCTCAATAAAATCGACTAACAACTGTTCCATATTACACCGACATTTTCCTCTTTCTGTTCCGTACTACAGCTGGTTTCTCCGCAATCGATAGATCCTCCGTTTGCTTTTCTTTTAGGCTTTTGTTTTGCTCCTTTACAGCAGGTTCGTCCAGCTTTATTTTTCTATTCTGCCCGTCAAACGCTTCAATTAGGCGTTTAATGGGATGGACCTGAATATTTACCTGCTCCGGACCTGTACCACGGTCTATCGTAACTGCCAACCTTTCACCTTTCTCCAGCCCCTGCACCACCTTGGCGAGTTGAATGCCATCCAGGCGGTCAAAACCAGGCAGTTTGTTCACTTCTTTTATTAAGTTAAAATCAACCGCTGTAAATTCTTTGATCTTGAAATTACCTTCGGCGTCTCTGTCGTTCCAGTCAATCCTGTTCCAACTGTCATTATCATTTTTTACAAAGCGACCGGCAAGTAGATTGTAAGCTTTCCTTTCATCGAATTGCTGCCCTTCGGCAATCTCAACGCGCACCTGCTTTTTATCTTCCGGTTTTCCAGCTACCGTTAGCTTTGCCGTATAGTGATCCAACGTGGTAGCGCCATTGTTTGAAGTATAGTTCAGTGAATAATCCACCTGTTCGGTTGGCGTATAGGACCTGGTCAGTGGAATGGTAAAGGAATCGTATCCTTTGCTGATGAATTGTTCTGCTTTTTTCCGACCGTCAGCGAAACCATATTTATGATCGTTATCCTTTAGGCCCTTTTGCTGGTTTTTTGGAGAAGCAATGGTACGGACGGCTATCGCTTTAGTTAATTTATAAAGGTTAAGGGCCAAGCGTAACAATACATTCGGATATAATTCTTTTTCCAACAACCTGCGCTCCCGGTTGAGCAGCTGCCGATAGAATTTCTCATGAGGCTGCAGACCTTTTGAAAATTTAGCAAGCAACCTATTATACTCCTTTAAAGTTTGCATGCGAAACAACCTGCTTTCAATAACCTCCTTTCTGAAATCTTTCTTTAGTTCGTCCTGCTGTTTGTGCAATGCCTTATAAGCATCTGCTACCCGATTTCCTTTTTTCATTTTGTTGCAGTTTTAAAAAGCAGGGGGTTAACTAACCCCTTGCTTTCTCCTCTGTCTGTTTTTTTTCGCGGGCTCACCGTCGTCCGAGGCCATGTCGGTAGTGGCATCCTGTTTTTGCTGCTTACCTTGTTCCTGCTTAACTCCTGTCGTTTGCTCCTGGCCCTGATCCTGTTTTATTTTGGTAGAAAGCCGTTCGGGAACCATTTTATCATTATAGACTTTTAGGGAAGGCGTGCGCGGTGCCGCTTGAATATACTTGCGTTCTTCCTTGTCACCAATTACAAATGTCACAGCCTGGATATTTCCTTTCTTCAAGGAATCTATAATAGATGATCGGATACTGGCATTATCCAGCTCTTTGATAGGATACTGCGACAAGACTTTTTCAAGGTCGTGGTTGAACACTTTCTTGATAAGATAATTTCCATGCTTATCCGTTTCCTTGAAATCCATGTATGCCCAAGCCAGGTATGGTTTAGCCTGTTCTTTTTCTTCTTTTGTTTTGGTGTTGTCCGTTACAACTGCTGGCAAGAATGTTTTATTGACTGATCGTCCCTGCATCATATTGTAGCTCTCTTTTAGTGAATAGGTGTTCCCATATCGGATACGGAAGCTCTGTTTCATATCTTCCGCTCCATTTTTCCCGGCTATTGCCAGATCATAGGAATTGAAAAACCAGTTGCCCTTATCAGATTTCCGGAAGTAAAGGGTCGCCTTCACATCATCATCATTGATCTTCTGCTTGTGAAACAGTACGGCAACATTTTTTTCAGATTTCAGCGCTTCTGTTACTTCATCCTTGTGAATCTCACTGAAGCCGGTATAAAATACCTGCTTCTGAACCATCTCTTCATTCTTCTCACTCATCTCTCTCTACATTTAATGGTTAATTAATCAATTCGTGCAATCCCTTATAATTGCTTTGCTTTAATCAGTTTTTTATTTTTCAGTTTTAGTAATAAGTTTCTACCACCGTTCTTTTCGAACAGCTCGACGACCATTTCTTTCTTGTCCGGTATGGTAAATTTTTCAAGCACTGCTACGAGCACTTGTGAGGAATTGCCATAAATAACCTGGCTGTTTCCTGAAATATAAATTGGCTTGACCTCAATTTCCTGCGTTGCAGTACGCTTCGCTTTCTTTTTATCACGGATATAAAACCTCAGTTGATCGATATCGTAATTCAGCAGCGTCGCATTATCAAGTTGCAATCTGAAGTATAAATTATCCTCCTTAATATAGATGCCATTAACGTCGATTCCAATACCATTCCCTTTGTCGCCCGTTATACTGCCTTCCGCTTTGCGCAGAGCCACCTTGGAGGCTATGTCCTGCATGGCGGCATCATTATCATGCTTTTCGGAAAATACAGCGACGGGGATAAAGGGAACATCCATGTCTGCAATTTTCAAATTCAATTGTCCTGGTTCCTCCGCATAGTTCACCAAAAATGAATACAGGGCACCTTCTCCCGTAATCACCGTTAAATTGGTTTCTTTAAATAAATGGTTGGCGGCCTTAAGCTGTAAGACATTTTCCACACCTTCGGCCTTTTGGATCAGGACATCCCTGCTGCCTCTGTCCACACTTTTAATGGCATAGGGAAAAATAAGATTGGTTGTCTTGTTGTAGCCCACTGGCAAGCGGAGCGGGGCGATTTCCCCTTTGGCTCCGATCTGGGTTAGCTGTCCAAAGGCAATACCGGTTATTACCTGGCAGATCAATACTAAAATCATTTTCACACGGTTCATACTTCCTTTTTTTATTGATAAATTATTGCTGTTCCTTATTTATTGGTTTTCTCTTTTTTTCTCATCTTTCAACAGTACTTTATAGCCTGCTTTCACTTCTACCTTGATGAGCTTGATCTTCCGCGAGAGCAGGTTCTTGCTCAGTTCAATCCCTGCTGAAGCAGCCTGTGCTCCTAAAGACGGATCAAGTGTTCCAGGACTGAAGCCGGAAATGGTCTGGCTTCCGGACTGTTTGGCAACATCTCTAGTAATGGCCCCGGGAATGCGTATACCTGAAATGCCATCCATATCATAAACTGCCAATTGTACAGGAAAGAGTGCGTTTTCATATCGTATGGAACCTACTTCAATCTCAAGCCGTTCCCCTTTCAGGCTTGCCGTCCCATACACAAAATTGTCTTTGGGTATTAATACGCCATTGATGAATAGGGAAGCAAGAAGTCGCAGTTTTACCGTAGCGCCATTTACCAGGGTTTGGTTGTCATGTACGACTGCTTCGACGGAAAGGGGTAGTTCGGCTGTTGACGTATATTCCTTTATGGAATAAAAGGCATTTTCTGCTTCCGCTGGCAGTTGCTTATTATACTCTTCGGCGTAATCCTTTACCTTTCTATTGTCGAGCAATGTCACTGGTGTTGCTTTACTAAAGGTCGATACGCTGAATACCTGGCCCTTCCTTTGTTCGGATGTTTTGCGCAAGCGCTCCTGTACCCTTTCAGGATGTTGGATATCGAGGATGCTCTCTAAAGTGGAATTAATCTGCTCCATCTCCGGATCTTCTTCTTTGCCGCCATTTTGCATACGTTGCATCATTTCTTCCAGACGGGCAATATCTTCTTTAACTTCTTGGTTGTCCTGCTGGTACTGCTGAGATGACTGCACAGCTGCGGGTTCCGGCTGGGAAATTGTTTTATTGATTTCCGCTATCTTCCTGTAGATCTTTTCTTCATTGGCATCAGCAGTATGGCCATTGGGACTTAAGCTGAATTGATCTACTTTCTCTGTTTGTCCTGTTGGAGAAAGAAGTTCCTCGCCGTTCCATGATAAGGTTGCATAGGGATCATCGTGCTGTTGCTTTTTTCGTTGCACGGAATCCCTATCAGCCTGCGAATAGAAACCGAGTTTATCGGTGGCCGAATCATCTTTGTTCTTTGCACCGGGCAAACTGGTGTTCAGGCCGATCAATGTGGCCTCTTTGTTTTCTGTTTTTCCTCCGCCTCCGCCATATACGTGGAAGCCTGCTATCAGGAAAGGGATGACGATCAGTGGTAAAAAAGTAAAGAACTTTTTTTGCTGGTCTTTTTTTACTTGCTTGCTCATTTTCACTTGTTCCATTCTCTCTGCTTTTTGATTCTTAATTTTTATTCATCCATGCTTCCAACCTTTGCAGGCTGTCTAGCAAGCCTGGTCGGGTTTCCATCAGCTTTTGCCTTTGTTCCGGCCTCAGGTTATCAATCTTTTGCTTATAAATTTTAAGCCTTGCCTGCAGTGCAGTGTCCAATACCGGATGCTCCTTTTGCGGCAGACGAGGAGTAGCAATGATCTGATGTTGCTCTGCTATCGCCTTTTTCTTGGTATTTGTTCCTTTCCAGATGGCAGCGCTGCAATACAATAGCCCGTTGATGCAAAACAGCACTAATAGCAACCGCTTGGTATCTGTACTAAGATTCTCTGAAAATCTGGTCAGTCGGTCTGCCCATTTACGCTGATGGTTTTGCAGCCAGCTGGGGCTGGAAAAGGTTGGGACATCTCTTTTCCTTCGTTTAAAAATGCTGATCATAACTAGCGTTGTTTAATACTGATATCTTTATTTTCGAGGGTTTTCCAATTTTCAATAAGCATCCCATGGGAGTTATTGTCACTTCGGAATACACTTCTTAATTTCCCTTCGGTAACCAGGCTCCTTTGCACAATGGAAGTCGCCCTGGTGATATCCAGTTTGCCAAAGCAGCGGAACGCATAAGGATAATGATTGATGTCCACTGCTATACTGTCCAGCGTATAGCGTTGACTAACATTTCCGGATATAATATTTCGGTAGTAACCGCTCTCCTTGAGATTATCATACTCCCTTTTTGCACTCCCGTCAGATAAATAAAGAGCCTTGGTAATACCGGCTTGAATGACTTTTTCATCGGGATCAAGGTTGAAGAAATACTGATGAAATGTTTTGATATGGTCGCGCGCCTCTACAGGGATATTTTCATTTCTTCCTTCGGCATAAGCTTCGAGCGCTTTACCATTGACCAGCACATACAGACGGGATTGCGCATTACTCGCTATTTCAAAACTCTTCCAGCTGATCAGGGCTGCCAGTAACGTGACGGATGCCAATACCATGAGGCAGAACATCCGCAGGTTTTTAAAGGCAGTATCTATATTCTTTGCTTTTGTGAACATATGCTCTTCTTTTTATCATTTCTTAATCGTTGCCTTTTAACCTGTCCTTAAAATATTCGGAGTCTGATCCCTGGGAAGCCATGCTGCGTGACATATTGCCCGCCGCGTTACCCATAGCGTCGGCTACCATGGAACCACCCTGTACCACTGCACCCCCGACGCCAATTGCAGCAGCTCCGGCCATGCCAGCCGCCGCTGAACTCTTTGAACTGAACATGCTGGAAACCTTGGTTTGTAATGCACCGCCACCTGCAGCATGCACAATGTAGTTGGCTATTGAAGGGACGGTCGTATAGCCTACAATGCCGATGATCATAAAGATCAGGTAACCAATATCTGTAGAGCTAAAGAAGGTGTTACCAGCCTCCTCGATCTGGCCGAGGTCCAGTTCGATCATCTTCTCCTGAATCTTTGCGATAATGCCTCCGAAAATATTGGCTACCGGCAACCATAAAAAGATGTTGATGTAGCGTGCCAGCCATACCGTAAGCGTATGCTGGAAACCATCGAACACTGCCAGACCAAATACCAGTGGCCCAAGTATCGCTAATACGACTAATTGAAAGGTGCGGAGCGTATTGATGCATAGTGCCGCTGCCTCAAATAATACCCGGAGTATCTCCGACATCCATTCTTTGATGGAATTTTTGAAACTGTAACCAATCTTTTCCATGGAGAAACGGATATCATTGCCGATGCCATCAATCCAGTCTTCTTCTGAAGGGTCTTCATCGTAAGTATATTCATACCACTTATCCTTGTTGCCGTTCCCATCAGGCCCAACATACATTTCATAGATAGGGGAGGTCTTTAATTTTTCTTCCTTCTGTTTCAGCAACAGTTCGATAGATCTGTTCGAGTTTTCCACCAAGGCTGCCGTTCCCGTAACGGTCGGTTTCATAATAGCGTTTATGCAGTCAAGGACGAGTGTAAAATTTAAAATGCAGAAGCCTATTACGAAAGGCCTGAACAAAGGATAAAAATCAATGGGTTCAGCATTCGCCAGATGGCGCCATACCCGGGCAGCGATATACCATAAGGCCGCAAATCCGGCTATCCCGCTACCAATGCCAATAAGGTCAGAACACATCGGCATCATTTCATTATACAGCTCATCCAGTACCCCATGTAAGCCCTTTATACTGTCTGCAATATCCTGTGCTTGTGCCCATCCGGGCATGGCTACCGCCACTGCTGTGTATATCACAGCCCATTTCCACTTTGCCATTGTCTAAAATTTATGATTGCTATTCTATTCCCAGTAATGCTTTCTGTGACTGTATGTCCCGTTGTTCCTTCTTACGTTGTAGTACCAGGATGTCTGTAGAGCTATTAAATTGTTTTAGAAAGGAGACCTTGTTTTCCATATCCTTGTATATCCTGTCAATGGCAGAAAGCCGCTCATCATCGGACATACGTAGCTTATTGGCCGTAATGACCGTTGCCAGGTCATCCAGATTTTTTACGCTTTTATTGAACAGGTTTCCGTAAACCCTTTGCAGGTAATCGATCTCACCATCCCTTAACAGGTCACTGTTTTTGAATCGGTTAAATGCTGTTTTGTATTGCCTGACCAGGCGAAGTTGCAATTCGATAATGCCGGCGACCTTTCGGTAATTTTTTACCTGCGGACTTACCTGCATAAGACCGTCTAAAAAGGTTTTGTGTAAATTAAAATTCCCCTGGGTGACATCCTTTACAAGGTTATAACCACCGGTCAGGGTTTTATAACCCTTTTTCATATCATCCAAAATTTGCTCCAGCTGTGCCAGTTTCTCCACATTCAGTAATAGCTGTGCAATTTCGGTTGCCTGGGCGGATGCTTTTATCGAATAAGATACACCCATCAGCAAGAGCATACCGGAAATGATCCATTTTTTCATAATCGCTATTTAATGTTGTACCAAACTTTACTACGCGCGGCCTCTATACTTTCCTGCCGTTTCTGTCTTGCCATGATAATAACCTGCTGCCCGAAGGATTTTCCGAAAGCATAGTTTTGGTGCATCTGTTCATATAACTCATTCAGCCGCTTTAACCGTTCGTCATCTTTCATCTCCAGTGCAGCATCGGTGAGTACTGTATTCAAGTCTTCCAGTACATGATCACAATTCTCAAACAACCTGCCGTACACTCTTTTTATATAAGCCAGGTCCTCATCAGAAAATTGGTCGGCAGATTCAATAACTTGTAGGTCTTTCCGGTACTGGCTGCTTATTTTCCCTTGCAGGGATATAATTTCGCCTGCCCTCGGATTTTTCCGGATCGCCGGATTCACGTTTTTAAAAGAGTTGAACAGGAAATGGTGCAGGTCGAATTCCCCATTTTTGATACTGGATATGGTATTTAAGCCCTTGTCTGCAATATTGTAACCGTCTTTGGCAACTTTTATATAAGCCTGCAGTGCAACAATCTGTTCCAACAGGTATTTTTTCTGGGTCTTCTTTTGCGAGAACCATTCCGACCAGCTCTGGCTATAACCAATTTGGCTAAGCAGAAGTACCATAGCAGTGATAATTATCTTTTTCATCCCTTGACTTTTTAATTGTCCTGTAAACCGTAAAGTTTTTTAACCAGCTTGATCTCATTTTCGGTCTTTGCCCGTTGAAGGCTCAGTATGGCATTTTCTCCATTGAAGCTTTTCAGATCACTGAAATTCTTATCTACCTGATCACCTACTGTGTTGATCATTTCCAGCCGTTTCGCGTCGCTCATCTGTGTCCGGAAACTGTTGACAATGATGGCAAGCTGATCAATGTTTTTGATGGTCGCAGCAAGGATACCGGTATAAACCTTTCCCATGTACCTTACCTCGTCCACCGTAAAATTTTTATCCTGCCTTACCGTATTCCATGCGCGGTTATATTGTTCTACTAGCCTCACCTGCTTGGAAGTGATATCCCGTATCCGCTGATAATAGGTTATCAGGGTCTTTACCTTTTGTAATTCTTCGAAATAGACCCTGTACTGTTCTTTCTGCTTTTCTGCCCAATCACCGATCTCGCCCAGCTTTAATTTGGATAGCTGGTTCTCCAATACCTTCTGTGCATTCTGCAACCAGATAGTTTTATTCTGCAAGCGCTGTATTTTCAGGTCTACGGCTTTGATGACTTTTTTTATACCCGCCTTGATCACCTCAATGATAGCGAGTGGTATAACCGCTTCAGCTTTTTGCGGAGGAAGGCTGATACTCAAACTCAACAGCACTACCAGTAAAATTTTTCCCCATTTCTTCATATCCCTAAAAATGATTTTATCTCTAATGCTTTAATGACGCTTCCCTGATCTCCGTAGCCAACGCACTAATACCCTTCTGAATACTGCCGAACCGTTCGGCATACTCCTGCACTTTTACCTTTTCTGTTTGCTCGGTAGTATAAGCCAGGTATTCTTCCGGTGAAACCTCCGTACGGTAAACCTTGCTAAGAATTCCTCCCAATGAAATGAAGACTTCCTTGTATTTTTTTGCTGGGTCGTTTGCCTTATTAATGGAAAGCACCAATGCTTTTTCTTTATCGGTCAATCCGAGCAATTCCTGAATCTGATCGAACTTGTTCTGGTACTTACTCTGGTCAAGCAGAATCTTACAATCACTATTATTAATGATGGCCTGTTTAACAACAGGGGAAGAGATAATATCTTCCACTTCCTGCGTAACGACAATGGCTTCGCCGAAATACTTCCTTACTGTTTTGAACAGGTACTTGATATATTCGGCAAAACCTTCCTTCATCAGTGCCTTCCAAGCTTCTTCAATAAGGATCATCTTGCGCATACCCTTCATTTTTCTCATCTTATTGATGAATACTTCCATGATAATGATCGTCACAACAGGGAAGAGGATAGGATGGTCTTTGATGTTATCCAGCTCAAAGACAATGAAGCGCTCTTGCAGCAGGTTCAGGTTTTCAGTAGCATTCAACAGGTAGTCAAACTCACCACCCAGGTAATAGGGGCGGAGCACGTACAGAAAATTGTTGATGTCAAAATCTTTATCCTTTACTTTTTCTCCTTGCAGTATCGGTACATACATCTCTTTGAGGTAATCGTAAAAGCTATTAAAGCAGGGAAATATTGAGGGCTGTTTTTCCAGGAAAGAGAAATACCCGCTGATCGCGTTGGACAGCGCGACATATTCGCTGCGCTTAAATTCCTCATCATCCTTTTTCCAAAGTGCTAATAAGAGCGTTTTGATGCTTTCTTTCTTTTCCGTATCAAGTGAATCCCCTTCTCCTATATAAAATGGGTTGAAACGAATGGGATTATCTTCAGCATAAGTAAAATAATAGCCGTCTACCATATCACACAGCCCTCTGTAGCTATGGCCGACATCTACCAGCACGATATGAGTCCCCTGCTCATAATAGCTCCGCACCATGTGGTTGGTGAAAAAAGATTTACCTGAGCCGCTGGGGCCAAGAATGAATTTATTGCGGTTCGTACAGATGCCTTTCGATATCGGCTCATCTGAAATATCCACCTGCAAAGGTTTTCCGGTCATACGGTCTCCCAGCCGTAGGCCTACCGGACTGATGGAACTACGATAGCCTGTCTCCATATTCAAAAAGCAGGTCGCCTGCGGCAAGAAGGAATCGAACGTATCGTTTATGGGAAAGTCCGCAGCATTTCCAGGAATACCCGCCCAGAAAATTTGGGGCGCGCCCGACGTTTCCATTTTGGCAGCGGCATCCATCTGGGCAAGGGCGGAGGATACCATGTTCTTAAGGTCTTTCAGCTGCTCCTTTTCAGAAGTCCATACCAGTGTATTGAAATGCGCTTTAATGGGAAGCCTTTGTTCCGAAATGGCTTCATTTAAAAATTCATTGGTAGCATCCCTGCTAATACTGTTTTCCCTGCTGTAAGCCGATAAAGATTGTAGACGGAGCCGCTTGGCTTCCAGCTTCTGTATGGTCTGTTGGGCATCGTCAATAAATATGTACTGATTGCTGATATGCGAGCAGGGCAGAAGCTGACCAAGCGTAGAGGAAAAGCCAATAGAAAACTTCGATTTGTCTGTACTGTATTTGTCGTAACTGATCCTACTACCACATAAGGAAGGCAGGTCTTCTGCTGCACCTAAGGTATAGAGCTGGCAATGCTGATCACCGATCTGGATGCCTTCTTCGAATTGCATGTCTTTTACGATCCGGCTGCCGTTTGTGGCAAGAAAGCAATAACGCTCTATAACACCTACATGCTTCGTACTACTAAGCAGATCCTTGTTTTTCAATCGTTTCATCCGCACAAAACCGCTATCTTCCATAATCTGCCTAAACTGTCCGCTGGCGTCCAGGAAGTCCTGTAGCAATTGGGCATTAATAGCCTGGTCAGGTACAACACTTTTACGGATCAGCGTTGAAAACATACTGCTGGAAGGTTTTCTGCCAGTAGGTTTTTTGGTAAGGAATATATTGCAGCTATGATCCAGGAAGGGACGCTCATGAAAAAAGCGATCACTGCTCCGTGTCAGGAAAGAATCGTCCATTTTATTAAAGTCCGGTTCAAACCTGCTATCAATAAACCAATCTTGTTTATGGAATATGCTATGGTTTGGAAGCACTTTGATCGCTTTGACCCAAGCCTGATGAAAGGCTTCATATTCCTGATCGGAGAGTGTGAAAATCTCCGGTAGTTCAACTTTGTAAGCAACAGTGATGTCGCCCTGTTTGGATAAGATACAATCATGTTCTACATCCAGGATAGGTAAAATATCCTCCAATCTCTTTTCCATACTGCACGATTCTCCTCTCTGGAATTATATAACTGATCTTTACTGCACTATACTTTTTTACAAAAGATGCTTCGGCTATTGCATTTTATTACTTTCGGAATTGCACGTTTAGCCATCTCTTTCATGAGGCCATACTCCCCGTATTTATGGCTCATGGCATAAATTTTAATAAACATCCAGGTACCGGCAATACCAATGATGACAATACAGAGATATTGGTTGAAACCGATGATGTAAAGGATAGCAAATATGGCCATCAGGAAAAGAATACCGGCACCCAGGTACCATATGTACTGTGCGCGTAAGCCTTTAAATTCAATACTTTTGTTAATGCCCTTATTGATCTTATAGATGCTTGTTGACATATTCAGGTTCCTTTAGCGTTTATTGTTTTTTTCAGCTAGGTACTCACCAACTTTTTCCAATATAGCAGCATGGATACTTTGTTCCTTTTGGTTCTTTTCGCTAAAACCAAGTTCATTGAACGTATCTCTGCAATGTTCTACCAGGCTAACTGCTAAATAGGTGAGGTTGCCGCTTTCCCTGTGACTGTAATACACATATCGGTATTGCTGCTCGAGTAGATTGCAGATATAATTGTAACGTGATGGTCTTAATTCTTTGGTCATCTCATTGACGCATAGTTCTTCAATGGCGTGACCTTCTCTTCCTTCTCCTATAAGGCGTAATGCCATTGGCATAACCTTACTTACCTTTTCCTCCAGGTAATGGATGACGGCATATTCTTCCTGGAGATTGAACATAAGGTCTGGGTTATTCTGGACGATGTATGCCCAGAGTCTTTCTTTTAGTCTTGTATGCATGTTATCGTTTTTTTGATTTTCTTTTTTGTGTTGGTTTTACTGCCTTTTCATCGGTAGCCTTTCGCAACTGTGGTAGCTGTTCTTTTTTGTTCAATCGGCTACCGGTATAGTAATCATCGGCAAAGCCATGCCTGCGGGCCAATCCTACGGGGTCAAGGATTTTGATGGGTGGAATAAATATGACAGAAACATAGGAGGGAAGCTCATGGGTAGATCCGAGATAGTGGTTCTTGGACCTTGTATCATAATAAATGAAATCAAATCCGAATTCTTCCTCTACCTTTCCCATACTGATCCGGTTATGCTCATGGCCCACCTGCCGGAATTCGTGTCGGGCAATGTCTACGATAAAGTCCGTTCCCTCCATTTCAAACAAAGGGAGCTCGCGGTCTTCATCATTTTTTTTGGTCGGTTGTCGAAAACTAAATCCCATGAACTTTTCCATACTCTTACTTCTTTAAGCGTCAAATAATAATTCAGCTAGTAATCCTGCAACCACCAATAAAATACTGGCGCCGAACCAGACAGCAGCAGTTTTACCCGTGTTTTTATCGTTTTGGTGCCATTTATGGTAAACCCTTATGATACCAATAGTGGCAAACAGCCCGGCAACAACATATTTTACTTCCATTTCTCTTGTTTCTATAATCCAAAAAATGAACGGATGATCAAGGCTACCACTACTAAAAAGATGCAACTCCCAAACCAGGAGGCTGCCGTTTTACTAGTGTCCTGATCCCCTTGGTTCCACTTCTGATATACTTTTACTGCGCCGATCAGGGCGAGCAGTCCACCGACAGCATACATTAATTGGGTGCCGTCATCAAAATATCCGCGCACCTGAGTGTTTGCAGCCTGGATACCGGCTGATCCATCCTGCGCTTTTGCATAGGTGCCTATCAACAAGGCACAAATTGCTGCTAAAGACTTTTTTAGTCTTTGGGACATTAATCCCCTCTTCACATTTCCCATTCTTCACTTGATTAAAAATCCACGATTCAAAAAACCGGGGGAGCGCTATCCCTCTTCACCTCATCAATTTCACCAGCGCGTCCCCCGGCAATAGCTTATTTTCTTTTATTCCTGGGCATGCCTACGGCCCAAGCTTTGTTCCGGACTGTCTACCGGGACATGCTCTAATTTTTTACAGTAATGTTGTTGGAAAGAAGGGGCGCAACCAATAGGTGAAAACAGTCAAAGCCCTAAAGGCCGCCACCCCTTCAAAAATGGCCTATTGCCGGATATTGCGCTCTACGATCCGGCCTCTATAATTAACCTTAAAATGAAAGTTGAAGTGCTCCAGCATGATTTCATTGAAGATGCCATTGGCAGTCCATTTCAAGGTTTTCTCAAAATTGTTTTCTGCATGTCGTGCAAAGTAGGGCCAGTCCGGACTCGTCCGCTCATTGAAGCCGATAGGTGCAAAGCCAGGTATCAGTACATTTCCCTTGCAACATGCCTCCATAATCATTTCATCAGCATAGGTAACCGATTGCCAGCCCGCAAAACGTGTATGTTTCCACATTTTAACACGTACACCGGTAGAAGCATAAAATATATACCCTACCCGCCAGCGATGGTAATTCAGTCTTACTTGCCTGCCGTTGTGCTCTGGGAATACCTGACCATCGTCGCCGGCATAAATGTCGTCCCCGCTCTGTCCCCACCAATTGCCCATGCTGCCGCTGGGATAAAAACAGATAGGCAGCCTTAAATCCAGACTATTCTCTCCAGATTCCCACCAGCGGATAAAAGGGATTCTGATAAAGGAAGTATAATGTGTCTTTACATCATCCAGCTCTCGAACGGGCGTGCCTTTCAGCACCTCTCCAATATATTTGTCAGGAATGGCAAATGCTTCTCCCTTTTCCATTCCGGGCTTGAAACTATAAATCGTATCGGCAATCTGGATATACCCATCTTTATTGATGACGGTAGCAAAGAAGCTATCAGGACAATCCAATAGCTGATTGGAACGAATAAGCGAATCAACTGTTGGCGCCCTCCTTTCTTCTGAAGTATCTGCATCTATGCGCTCATAAGCGTTGCGGAGAGAAATGAAATTCCCGAATTGTTTTTCCCAGGTCGCCAACATACCTGGCTTTTCGTATTTGGTATGCAGGTCGGACATTGTCACCTTAAAGACCTCCATACTTGGGAAATATAACCAGGAGTAATTTTCCTTTACGGCCTCACCCTCTTTGCTTAATTGTAAATGTCTGCTACCTTTTGTTTGATCGGGAGACCCCATGAAATCCTTCTCTTTACAGGAGATCAGCATTGCAAGCACGGCAAGTAGAAAGCTGCATTTGAGTAAATAGTTTGTTATTCTTTTCATGATTATTGGATTAGTGTTATATTTATTTAATTATCACTTAATTTTTGCTTTTCCAGGCCATCCTGCCAATCAAGGCAAGATGGCGGGAAAAGCTACCTCAGGCCGAACCAAACCCCACAACCTCAAACACTTTCGGCCCTTCGGTAAATTAGCGGAGCAGCTTACTCCATTCCTCTTCTAATTCGTCTTCACTGAAGCTTACTCCGCAGATGCTTTCTGCCTGGTCAGCGATAAAATTTGTTAAGGCAGTCCTGAAGGCAGGTTCCCGTAACCCTTCATAGCTTGCCAGTCTTTGCTTGAGCTGATCCATCAGCCCTTCTTTGCTGGCCCCACTGCCTGCCTTTTCCAGGATGCCATAACGTATCTCATTTACCACCAACTGCAGTTCATTAAAAGCACTTTCATACTCCTCTGGTTCCTCTTCTTCCTTCTCTATTGCCCCTGGTTCCTCTTCATATAGCTGCCCCTGTTCATCATTATTCTTAGATTGAAATCGTTTCTTAAAATCTTCCCGGTAAAACACATACCCGATAACCAGATAGTAGATTGCCGCCGAGCCAAGCAAGAATAGGAAGAATGTTACCCATGTTATTTTTTCAAGCATCTCAATTTTCTTTTTCGTTTCTAATTCAGGATTTGTTTCCCATTGTTTACGAAAGCAAAATTGCGGTCAATTGGGAGCGATTTTTAACAAGTTCTTCCAAGCTGGGGAAGATTTATTTACAGGCTTTTCTTGGGACTGTAGAAATTAGTAGAAAGGAGAAAAGCCCCGAAAACGGGGCTCTGAAGGGCTAACAACTTTACATTTTGGAAATTATGCAGTATTTCCTTGGAGAGGTCACACAAGATTACCCAATATGGGTTTTTTAGTTTTGAAAATTATTTGATGTCATTTACCATGTTCGTCTGCAGCGTTTCCGTGATCTTTTTAAGATATGGGGTAGGATCTTTCTTTCTAATCAGCATATCGGTATAGATTCTGTAGGAATTGGAGACTTTGTAATTGCCGATAAACTCCAGATGTTCCATAACAGATTTAAAGCTGGCATTTCCGAATGCCCCACTTACCCATAATGCTCTTCCTGTTTCAACTAAGGCAGCACTTCCATGCTGCCACTTGAGGGAGGACTTGAAGCCGTCTGCCAAGCTTTCGGCCGGTTGAATACTCTTCAAAATGTTGATCTGGCCTTGCAAATAGTCAATGACCATTTCAAAAGCCTGGAATTTGGCAAACCTTACGCTGTTTATGGTAGAGAATTTTCGATCCATGTCCAGGTTGTATTCGGGCAACAATGGTATGCAATCTGTTTGCCGAAGGAACAACTGATCGTCTTCCTGGACGCTCTTTCGCTTATAGTAGATATAGAGCAGTTTATTCTTTTCAAAATACGTCTTGCAGCGCTCGATAATCTGCCGGTAATAGAGGATCTGCTCTTTTTTTGTGTAGGAAACATTGTAGCTGTCGATCTGGATCAATTCCAGCCAGAATAACATTTGGCTTTGGAACCGCGGTTTGATTTCTTTGAAGAAATGAATTTCCTCTTCCTTGTCGCTAAACTGATATTCATAAATGAAATCCTTTAGTTTAAGAAGAGCTGTTTCCACGACATGAAAAGAGCGCTCGGCTTTCTGCATTTCGGAATTGGTTTCCAGGGCGGCCTGCGCAAGCCCTTCATTCATTTGTTTTTCTAATTTTTTACTGAAATTAATCATAACTCATCTGCGTTTGGTAAGTATATAAAGGCACCATATGAAATAGCTGCCCGTGATAATTAGAAACCAAAACTAGTTACATTGCCTACGCACAAAAGAATCGTCAGTAGCTTAATGCGCTGAAAGGCTGGAATTAAATGATGAACTACCTAAAAAATGAAATGAATTTTAAAACTCCTGGGATAAGTGGTTTAAATTTTTGAATGAAGTCGGGCCCAAAGGCCCTGAAATGCTTAACAGGGCTTAGCATTTAAACTTATGGTACTACCATGATAACGTGGGATCATCGGGGAAATACCTATGCAGATGTAATTTATAAAGCCTAAGATATAAAGCTTTTGTATATAAGCCAACAGGTGATGATAAGGAAGGCGAGGCAAAACGTACCTCATAAGCGAGAAAGAAGGAGGAGAAAGGCTTTCCGGATTTGTTAGGGATTTGGTAAAAAAAAGAAGCACGCAGGCGGCGTGCTTCTTAAGGAACTGGAAGTATTACCTTATTGGAAGATGAAGTGGGCTTCGGCTTGCTTGTCTACCATCCACCCTTGGTCGGTCCGGGCAAGGTAAACCCGTTTTTCTTGTATGTCTTTTGCTTGTTTTCTCAGAACGGCGATGAAAGGGGTTTTATTGATCTGCTTAACCGTATAGCTTATCATTATGTGATTACCGTCTTTACTGGTCTCCATACTGATTATTTCGCCCATATCAATGTCCATTACCTTGACATTCTGCCGATGATATTTAAGGTCTTCCGGATCGGTTGGCAGTAAATAAGGCTGCGCCTTTTCTGTAAAGGTTATAAAGGCTCCTGTATCTATCATTTTGATCGTTTTCCGGATGTTTATCCAACCATCTTTTTCAAGGTCTGTGCTCAGTAACTGTCTTGCTACAGTTTCGTCACCACAAGAAATATCGTAGTCGAAGACCTGCGGATATTTATAGTATTTACGGATTAATTTACTGGCTTCTTCTCTGCTTGGTTCTTTTTTGCCGCAGGAGGAAAAAAGGAAAATAGCGGATAGTAGTAATAACAGTGGTTTTCTCATCATGCTTGGTTTAAAGTTTTCACTCGTTTGTTAAAATCCAAAGTTATTAGAAACCGCGCCAGTGGCCCTGTTAAAAAGGTTTTAAGATATTGAGGTCGGGTATTTGGTAAGTGAAATCGGAATTTTTAGGAATGAATTCCGGTTGCCGAGGAATAAAGTTGACTATCTGTCCATCCAAATTTTAAAATTCTTTACACGTTCTTCGCTGACGGTTGCCATCGCCCTGTCTTTTTCGTTTTTGTCTGCTGAGAAAGCCGGATTTAATTCAATGATAAGCGTGCCTTCCTTATCACCATTTCCAAAGAACGAACATGCTTCAAAATTGACGATCATCTGTCTGTTGATACGGAAAAATAATTCAGGCGAGAACTGTTCTTCAATAACCTTTAAATTCTCTTGAATAGCAAAGTCTTCCCCTTTGAATGTACGGAGAAAATTTACGCCCGATGTGCGGTAGAAGTAACAAATGTCCCTGGCTTTGATCGGGATGCTCCGGGTGGGTGTATTGACGATATATATTTCCCGCCAAACTTTACCGGTATAATCAGCCGGAGTGGTAACAGGTGCCGTTTGCTGATCTGGGAAAGCAGCTTCGGTGATATCCATAGGTTTATCCGCTTCAATAGGTCTGGGCTTTTCCACAGAAACCTGCGTTTCACCTTCCTCACGCTCCATATTTCCTTTAGGCCAGAAATGAAAGATCATGTAATAAATGAAATAGTAAAGGTTGGCCAGGCATAATAAAAGGACGATTACAGGAAAATCGCTGCTGAAATAGGGGGTATCCGAAATGTTATACCCATACATCCGGAAATATATCCAGGCGAGTAATACGGAGACCCCAGCCGGTAAAACTATACCCAATCCAATCTGTGCAATAATTCTCTTTGTGGTATGCTGCTGCCAATCAAACTTGGTGTCCAGGTACCGGGTAAAGAGCCAAATGATATACAGTAAAAGAAATGAGATGATAAAGCTCGCCAGCAGTGCATTGTAATAATTAAAATTGGAAATAATCTGCTCAATGCTTTCTTCATCTCCAAAGGTTACAATGAAATGTGCAGCCAGGAGGGATAATACAATCCTGATAAAGATGTCTTTGTAAGCTGGGTTTATGCTTCTGTTCTGATCCTTCATGCAAACAGGAGTCCGGTATTCCTATAAATAGTTAGTATTATTTGTAAATATATAAATTTTGTGCTTTATTAGAAATTGGAACTTAAATTATTGAATAATGGAACAGGTAGAATTTTCACCTACGGGGATTGCCAAGAAGGAGCATGAGCTATACGGCTTAGATGATGATGCACTTAAAGCGGAGACCCAGTTTCTGCGGAGTGATATTATTGGATGGTCACGAATCCATTTCAAACTGAGCGAAGAGCAACTAGTCTGGATGCAAGAACAGGATGATACCTTTCGCTATGAATTTGCGAATGATGTTGGCAACGCACTGGACAATAGATGGGACATCGATTTTCTTAACGAAGGACCACCGCCAGAGGCATGGAAAAGTAAGCGTGTCAGTGCCAAAACAGAATCTTCCGCTAAACGCATAATAATTTGGGTCCATAAGGCAGATGAAGCATGATTTTACGTCTTAACCAGTTAACGGAAAAAACGTTCGAAGATGTTTCTCCTGCTGATGTAAAATCAATTTCAATTGAAGGCCCAGCGGATGACGAAAAGATTAAGATGTTGCAGCACTTGCTAAGTGCCAACAGGGAAATTAAAGTCACCTTGGTGGTCGAACCGGATATAAGCGCAAAATCTGACCAACTGGTAAACCTGGAAATAATCCAAATACTGGATAACCTAAGACACCTGACTTTGCTGTGCTTTTCTTCGGTGCAATTGAAAAGCCTTCAGATACTTGAGAGCCTGCAATCACTGGAATTTTTTAGGATCAGCGGCAACTATGATAAAAAAATTGATCTCGCGCCATTAAGGCGCAATAGAAATTTATTGGATTTTGAATTGGAGTTCGGATTTGTAGATAAAAAGCAGATAGACTTTGTCAACGGGCTTGAGCATTTGCAAAGCCTGAAAGTATCCGTCTTGGATGCTGCGCTAATGGAGGAAAATACAAACCTTAAATCGCTCTCGGTGCGCAATACATTGAAAAATGCGAATCAACTATCTAAAACCTGTCCTCTGCTCAGAGAGTTTCAAATCAATATCGCTAAAGCAGTAGAAAGCTTTGATTTCCTTAACTCCTTTCAGCATCTGGAAGAGTTGCTTATTGGTAACACTGGTAAACTGGTTTCAGTGCCAAAGCTCTCCAGCAGTGAAAAGATCAAAGATCTAAAATTGCTGTTTACGCCCAACTTTTCGGATATAGAAAGTATACTACAATTTGAGAACCTCGAAGGGTTTGCGCTTTCAGAATTTACCTCCATTTCAATGAATCAGATTGCAAAGCTGCAATCATTGAAAAAACTAAGGCGCGTCTACCTAAGTTTTAAGGATAGTAAAGATGAAAAGTTATTTAATGAAATGGCCTACAAAAACGGATGGGAGGACAGTCTGAAATAATACCTGTATCCGGTTTTTGATAGGAAAACAAACTAGTGGAAGCTCCCGATGGTTATTTTCTGATTTACAGCAAGGAATATTGATCTCGAATCAAATATAGCACATCAGATTTGCACTTATATTAAATAAATATTAAATTTATGTCGGATATAGAAACCCAACCGTGAACCAGCCTGGATTAACCGATGAAAACGGACTTCTTCTGCAACTGCAGCAAGGGGATGAAAAAGCCTTTGAAGTGCTTTATCACCGGTACAAGGGCCTTCTTTATACCCATGCTTATAAAAAATTGAGCGATCGGGAAGAGGTCCGCGATATCATCCATGAAATTTTTTCTGGCATATGGGAAAAACGCGAAACATTAAATGTAACCACTTCCTTTTCTGCTTACCTCTACCAGGCTGTCCGGTTCAAAGTAATCGACCGACTAAGTAAAGGAAGATCTGCCAAAACGTACCTTGATTCCCTTGAAAACTTTGCACAGACTTTCACCGCTACCACCGACCACCGGTTACGGGAAAACATGTTGCGGGACCTGATCGAAAAAGAAATAAATAACCTTCCCACCAAAATGAGACAGGTGTTTGAACTGAGCAGGAAGGAAGGCCTATCTCATAAGGAAATTGCGGAATTGCTCAGCATTTCTGAAGAAGGGGTACGGAGCCATATTAAACATGCACTGCGTATTCTCCGACTAAAAGTAGGTGTATATCTTATTATGCTTTCATTCTGGGACGTGTAAAAAATAAAAAAAGATTTACCCCCTACTCCTAAGTTGTCCGACTATAGAGGTAATTGAACATTCAATCACCTATTGGTCATGAAAAAAGAGAACTTCAATTCTTTGGATCTGATACGCCGTTACTTCGATGGTAATTGCACCGAAGAAGAAAAACAGCTAATTGAGGATTGGTATGAAAGCCTTCCGGAAGGAAAGCTGGACGTGGGTGAACCAACAATAGAACACGACCTTGAATTAGTTTTTACCAAACTAAGGCAAGAACGGATAAAACGCAGCCAAAGGTTTTTGTGGCAAAAAATTGCAGCAGCAGTTGTGTTACTGCTGCTCACTTTGGCTGTTTACCAATACTACAGATTTATACAGACTACCAATCCTTTACAGGTGGTAGCTGCCGAGATTGAACCTGCAACAGACAGGGCTACCCTTACGCTCGCCGATGGAACCACTATTAACCTGGATTCTGTAGCAATCGGAATACTTAGCCATCAATATGGAACCGACATCAGTAAGACTGAGCCTGGGGTAATCTCCTATCAATTAGAAGCAAACAAAACGCAACTTGATATTGCTGCGTCCAATACCATAACCACACCGCGTGGCGGCTATTATAAAGTAATTCTCCCCGATAGTTCATGTGTTTGGGTTAATGCCGCGAGTTCTCTGAGTTTTCCTACCCGTTTCGCTGAGGACGAGCGGCGGGTAGAACTCGCTGGAGAAGCCTATTTCCAAGTGGCTAAGAATACGCGAAAGCCATTCATTGTGAGATCGGGCAGACAGGAAATACGCGTTTTGGGGACCGAATTTAATGTTAAAGCGTACAAAGAAGAGCCTGTAGCTACCACGTTGGTTTCAGGCCGGGTATCTGTAAAGGATAAATCCGGAAAGGCCGCTATGCTCGCCCCAGGTCAGCAGGCCCTAAGTTCTGCAACAGGTTTATCTGTATCGAAAATCGACATCGAAGATTTTACAGGATGGAAGAGTGGCCAATTTATCTTTCATGGTACCGATCTCAAAACGGTTATGCTGCAGCTTGAGCGCTGGTATAATATCGATGTAGACATAACCAATCTACCTGACGTACATTTTTACGCTGAAATTTCCAGGAATAAGAACCTATCGGATGTATTACAGATGCTTGAGAAAACAAGCGGTTTAAAATTTAAGCTCAATAAAAAAGAAAGGAGGCTGATTGTAGAATAAGCGAAACCATGTTTTAATTTTTAGTTAGGTAGTCAACCGGAAGTGTTCGTAGCACTTCCGGTGATATTAAGGCCAGCTAAAAAAAATTCATTGTCAACAATTTTAACCCAACCTAACGAAACAAAAATATGAAAATAACCTACTTTGTCAAATACGAAGGAGGTAATGCTTCACGCGTTTATTTTTTCATCCCATCGATGAAAAGATATAAGATATTAATGAAGCTGCTTCTGCTCTGTTTGATCTGTGTGCAGACAGCCTATGGGCGGCAGGAAATACTCATTACTTTAACTGCAAGGAATGAACCGATTGAAAAGGTGATCAGCCAGGTCAGAAAGCAGTCAGGATACGATTTTATCTTTAATATGCAGCACCTAAAGTCCGCATTTCCTGTAACTGTTAACTTAATCCAGGTACCTTTCAAAGACGCTCTGGATATTATTTTTCGCGGGCAACCTCTGACTTATGAAATAGGTGATAAACAAATTACGGTAACACAAAAGAAAATCGAAAACGGCCAACAGGATAAATTTGAATCTCACCCGTCAACAATAACAGTACAGGGCTATGTAACGGATACTACCAATCACGCTCTGCAAAGTGTCACTGTTAGAGAGCCCACTACAGGAAGAACCGTGATAACAGATGTCAACGGATATTTTAGGATTGCAGGAATTGTAGAAGGCAGCCTGCTAACCTTTCGCTTACTTGGTTTCAAACCTCAACAGGAAAAAGCATCTGCAGAGGCCATGTATATAAGATTGGTAGAGAGTATGGGTGAACTGGCAGCAGCGGAAGTTACCATTAATACCGGCTATCAATCCATTTCAAAAGAAAGAATAACAGGATCCTTCGTGCAGGTTGATAATGCTCTTATCAATCGCAGCGTATCGACTAATATCTTGGACAGGTTAAAGGGGGCGGTAAGTGGATTAAATTTCGATCGGACAGCAGACAATGATATTGGTATTAGTATTAGAGGCAGAAGTACTTTAGTTTCTAATACGCGTCCATTAATTGTTGTGGATAATTTTCCGTACGACGGAGAATTAAGTAATATTAACCCCAATGATATACAAACCATAGATGTCCTAAAAGATGCTGCCGCAGCAAGTATTTGGGGTGCACTCGCGGGCAATGGTGTAATTGTAATTACAACAAAAAAGGGAACCTACAATCAATCACTGACTATAGAAGCAAACAGCAATATTACCGTCAAACAGAAGCCTGATCTTTTTTACAACCAACGCTGGACAAGCCCTTCGGATTTTATTGAGGTCGAGAGATTTCTATTTGACAACGGCTTTTATAACAGCAAAATAAATAACACGAGAACATTTCCGGTACTTACCCCTGGAGTAGAAGTAATGGTTAGGCAGAGAAATGGAGAATTGTCCTCTTCTGAAGCAGAGAACCAATTACAACTATTGGCAAGCCACGACCTTCGCAATGACCTTGATAAGTTCTTTTATAGGGAAGCTATCTTTCAACAATATTCCCTTAACATGAGAGGAGGTAATGATAGAGCCAACTACATGTTTTCTGCTGGATATGATGACAACAACCAAAGTGAGACCCGAAATGACAATAATCGTCTCACTCTCACTTCATACCTTAATTTCAGGCCAATAAAAAACCTCCAAACATTTGTCAGTATTAATTATACCAACAATAATTCCTATCAAAATTCCAATGCTTCCTCGATATTGGGTGCCGGCTCATTGTATCCCTACGCGCAATTGGCAGATAACGAAGAAAATCCTTTGTCGGTTGACAGATATTACAGAAAGAGTTTTGTAGATAATGCGCAATCAAAGGGGCTTTTGGATTGGAGCTATAGTCCATTGTTTGAACTCAGAAATTCTGACAAGTCGGTTAAACTCTCAGACATCAGGATAAACACCGGTCTGAGCTATCGTATTATTGATTGTTTTTCTGGAGAGCTGAAGTACCAATACCAAAAAGGTATTTCAAATAGTTCCTCCTTTTTAACTCCTGAATCATATACAGTTAGAAATCTTATAAACAGGTATTCTGAGCTATTTGACAACGTGATGACCGTGCGGAATATCCCACTCGGAGGAATCTTGAATAAGGGAAGTACCGATTTGATTTCTAACGCCTTTAGAGGACAGCTTAACTTTGATAAAGATTGGGGAGATCACTCACTGACTGCCCTTGCAGGTTTTGAAGCGAGGGAAACAATAACAGATGGCTTTAATACAAGGTGGTATGGTTATGATCCAGAGACCGGCCAGCATCAACTGGTTGATTTCTCTAAATCTTTTGGCACCTATCCAGGAGGCAATTCATTTATTCCGAATGAATCCGGTGTGGTTGGAACAGTTGACCGTTTCCGTTCATACTTTGCGAATGGTTCGTACACCTATAAAGACAAATATACCGTCACCGGAAGCGCGAGATTAGACCAGTCAAACCTTTTTGGTGTCCAAACAAACCAAAAAGGTGTACCACTCTGGTCTACCGGCCTGAAATGGGATGTTAGTAAAGAGGATTTTTACAAAATCATATGCCTATCCACCTTATCTCTTAGGGCTTCTTATGGTTTTAATGGAAATATTAATAGGTCGATATCCTCTTATACCATTGCCCAATACTTAACAAATACGGAAGTACCAAGCTATAATTATGCATGGATAGTATTTCCTGGTAACCCGGATTTACGTTGGGAAAAAGTCCGCATAATAAATATAGGTCTTGACTTTACATTAGGAAAGATCATGAATGGAACTGTTGAAGTCTATTGGAAAAATGGAACAGATCTAATAGGAAACTCGCCTATGCCTGCGTCATCTGGTTTCCTGGCAGCTACCGGTAATTTTGCTGATATGAAAGCTAAGGGGCTTGACTTTATACTAAATTCCAGAAATATCGACAACGGCTTTAAATGGACAACCAATTTTCTTTTAAGCTACTCATCGGACAAAGTCACAAAATATAAAGGTGGAAATACTTCCGCTATTAACCTTAACCTCATTGAAGGAAATCCCTTTTACTCCATTTATCCTACATCCTTTGCCGGCCTGGATAATACCGGTGACCCATTGGGTTATCTTAATGGGGAAATTAGCAAGGACTATACTCAATTGAATGTCCTTCCCAACAGTGACAGAAGGTCATACCGCGTCCAGCCGTCCATTTTTGGTTCGCTAAGAAACACGTTCAATCACAAACAGTTTGACTTTTCATTCAACATCTTGTTCAAGGCGGGTTATTATTTTATCAGGCCGGGACTTGATTATTTTAATCTGTTCAACTCCGGAATCGGGAACATAAGTTTCTCAGACCGATGGCAGAATCCAGGCGATGAGTACAGTACAAATATCCCGGCTATGAAATATCCCGTTGACTTCGGGAGGGAATCCTTTTACAACCAATCGGATGCACTGGTTGAAAAAGGAGATCATTTAAGATTGCAGGATATCAGTATCGGTTATGTCTTGAAGGCAAAGGAGCGAGGAGCTCTGCCATTTCAGAGTATCAGATTTTACATTTATCTCAATAACCTTGGAATAATATGGAGGGCAAACAAACATGGGATCGATCCTGATTTTCAATCAGCCTATATAGAGCCGAGATCTGCTTCATTGGGAGCAAAATTCACTTTTTAATAGACAGAAAATGGAAAATAAAAAATATCGTATTTTAATACTCGCATTGATTGGCTTATTCTCCTCCTGCTCTAAAGACTGGTTAGAGAAAAAGCCGGACATCTCCTTGGTTGTTCCAAAATCGTTGGGTGATTTGCAGGCGTTGATGGACAATACGTTTCAGGCATTCAATTTTGGCGGCTGCGTACTTGGTGAAGTCGCCTCAGATAATTATTACGTTACCCCTGAAGTATATCAATCTATGAGCCTTTTGGAACGGAATGCATATGCATGGTCGACTGAAATCTATACAAGTAATTATGATGTCTTTGAATGGCAGATTGGATATACCCAAATTTATTATACTAATGTCGTTCTGGAAACGCTAAAAGAACTGAACCCCCAAAAGGATATTACATTATATAACAACGTTTTGGGTAGTGCACTATTCTACCGTTCATTCGCATATTATGACATGGTACAGGTTTACGCGAAAGGATATGATGAGCATACTGCAAATACGGACTTGGGGCTGCCCATAAAAGTCTCGTCAAATATTAATGAGCTATCAGCAAGGTCTACCATAGCTGAAACGTATAAAAGAATCATCGAAGATACCAAACAGGCAAGCCAAAGCTTACCGTTGGTGCAGGACTATAAGACCCGACCATCAAAGCCTGCAGCGTTTGCATTGCTTGCACGGACATATTTGGCGATGGAACAATATCAAGAAGCTTATTTGTATGCTGATTCGTGTTTACAGCTTTATAGCAAGCTTCTTCAATTCAAGGATCTGGACCTTAATTCTTCGACCCCTATACCGAGATTTAATGATGAAATCTTGTTCGCAAGCACAATGGCTAGTTTGAACACCCTGTTTATAGGTTCATCCGCAAAGATTGATTCCGGCTTATATAATTCTTATGAACCCCGTGATTTAAGGAAAAGCGTCTTCTTTAAGATAGGAATTTCGGGATTACCGGAACTTTTTGGAAGATATTCAGCTGATGATTATGTCCTTTTCAATGGGCTGGCGGTTGATGAAATTTATCTAATAAGGGCAGAAGCTGCATGCCGGACTGGTCAATATGCAAAAGGGATGGAAGACCTGAATACGCTTCTGAAGACCAGATGGGACAAAGGATTTATAGAACTTACCGCAGATAATCAAGAAGAGGCATTATTGAAGATCCTAGCAGAACGAAGGAAGGAATTGTGTTTCCGCGGTCTACGGTGGTCCGATCTGAAAAGACTTAATAAGGATGAAAGATTCAAGAAGACGCTTGTAAGGATGGTCAATGGTACCGAGTATACTTTACCGCCAAACGATAATCGATATGTGTATCCAATTCCTCCGTTAGAAACGAATCTTAATCCATCTATCGTCCAAAACCCGAGGAATTAATAGTTATTTATTTGAATCTTATGAAATATATCCTGATACTGTTGTGTTTTTTCCCTGGCAGCTACTTGAGTAACTTCCAGCTAAAGCTGCTCCAGATTAAAAAAACACAAGACTATAAATGGCAGCTAATAGTTGAAGATATAAGTAAATACAATAAGCAAAGGTCGATTTTTGATAATCATCCGGATTCAATTTCGCAGGAGCAACTTGAGTGCCAACTGTTGAAAATTCGAGACGGAGGCAAAACTTATTGGCATAGCTATCCCAATACAGGAAACAGTGTCGAGTGGTTATTATGGACAATACAAAACCCTCCATCGTATTTTGACTTTTCAACAAAGGAAAAGGATATAAGACGTTTTTCAAAATGGCAGAATGAATACCGAAAGATAAAGGAGCAATATTTTGCACAATCGGATTCATTAAACGAAGATGATATACTTCGTAAAAAATGTTGGTTTGATTTGCTCGAATTAGAAGGAAAACTACAAATAGAAAAGGTTCTTTACAGCGAAATAGGAAACAAAATATCCATCAGTAATTATGTTACTGAATTTAAAAGATTGGGGGGAGAAGTAACCGGAACAGACTTTCTGCTTCCATATTTGAGGCTATTAGAGTTTGTATGTGTAAATAACAATGAGCTAGGTGTACATATGGATGATGTTTTTGTGCTACTAAAGGAAATAAGGTCCCTAAATCTTGAGGATGTAACATCTTGGGTAAATCAGAAAGAACAGTTTTTAAATCTATCCCAAACCCCGGTAGATTGGAAGTTTGAAACTATCGGCGGTGATACTGTAAGTCTAATGAAATACAAAGGGAAAGTTGTTCTAATAGATTTCTGGTCTGTCTATTGTGGTAGCTGTATTTCATTTATGCCAGCGATTAAAAGAGTATATGATCAAATGAAACATTTAGGTTTCGAGGTTATCTCCGTTTCTGTTGATAAAAATAAGGAAAAGCCTCGGATATTGGAAATTGAGAAAAGATTCTCCCTTACCTGGCCGCTTTCAATTCTAGCCAATAGCTTAGAATATAAAACAATATGGCAAGATAATGGGTTTATCTCTGTTCCTCAATTGTTACTTTTTAACAAGGAAGGCTACCTTGTCGCTACAAATGTGGATCTATTGTCTGAACCCAGGTTGCGCAATATCATAAAAAGGTATGTTCAGCAGGAGCAGTAAAGCGTGAATAAATTAATTATAGGAGCTGCTTAATCAAGCAGCCCCTATTTTACCTATGCTTTAGTTTTTATTATAGGTAGGTGCTTGTGGGTTGCCTGTCCGCTCACCATCATCATCTAATTGGAAGGTTGCAGCACAGCGGTGAGCTGATCCTTGACATAGTGAAGATGGGTTTGTCACAGGGCTGTCTTCATATTTAGACGGATCGTTTTCCTGTCCGGCGATGCCATTGAAAAGAAATACTGCGGTTCCAGATTGGCCTACAACATTTTCAGATTTAGCCGGGGCTTCGGTTTTGGTTCCATTACGGGTTTCTGCCATTGCAATGACAGCTGCGAGGGCAAATGCGCCTGTTAAGATAACTCTTTTCATTGTTTAAAATTTAATGGATTAATAATGAACTTTAAATAATGGGGCTGCTTTTGTCTGTGAACCCAAACCGGAAGCAATGGCTATTTTGAAAGCCGATCCGTGCAAACTGTCTTTTATTTTTCAAGGCCGTTTGCGGTGTGATGCCTAGTTTGACACTCAGGGACTGGCATATCCTGAGGTTTGCGGTTGGAAAATTTTATCGGAAGAGATAAAGTGAGTTCTAAATCTCAATATTGATTAATATCAATAATAGATATATGTTAAGGGCAAATAGATATTATGAATTTATTATGGATAAAAAATATTGTTTCTTACGGATTGGTCTTTTAATAGAGCCAGGCTAAGCTGGCTCCTCTTTAATTACAATTGCTACTAACTGTAGGATAGGTAGTGGTGATTAAAGTTGTGGTTGGTTCACCGCTTGGCTGTCCGACATTAGGTTTTTTAAAGG
>DATMSZ010000259.1:0-6252 GCA_035565175.1 Pseudosphingobacterium sp. | reverse complement strand
GTTTTCTAAAAAAGGCTAAGAGCAGGTAGTACTCCCTACTCGAAGCCATCATTTATAACCAATCATACCAAAAGAGGCATAAATGGAACCAAAAACTTAATTGATTGTAAATTAGTTTTTTAGGTTTTTTGTAAATATTTAGGTTGTTCGATAGTGCACAGCCGGTGTTCGGAAACGGACAGTGTTTTTGAAATAGTATCAAGTATCAAGATATTCTTAAAAGCTTACTAAGGAGCTAAGTCGCATTTCCTAATACTTATATCCAATGTCCTGATACTTGTGTCTCATGTCTTGATACTAATATCTGTATTATTCATTTCGCAGGCTATCTGCTGGATTTGTCAATGCTGTCTTTATTGTCTGAAAGCTGATGGTGAGTAAAGCAATCAAGAGAATAGCAATACTTGTATAAGCAAAGGTCCACCAGGAAATTGTTATTCTTATTGAAAAATTCTCAAGCCACTTATTCATTAACCACCAAGCGATAGGAATTGCTATCAGGGTGGCAATGATTACCAATTTAACAAATTCAATCGATAATATTTGGGTAAGTGAGCGTATGCTTGCGCCTAGCACTTTTCGGATGCTGATTTCCTTTTTTCGTTGTTCGGCCATAAATGTTACTAGACCGTAAATGCCCATGCAGCTAATTAGAAGTGTTAGTGAAGTAAAAGCAAATGCTAGTTTAGCTACGAGTTCCTCAAAAGTAAACTTTTGTGCAAAGTCATCTTTCACGAAGGTGAATTCAAAAGCCTCATCGGGCGCATGTTGCTTGAAAACGGCTTTGATTTTTGTTAATGCGTCTTGTGCATTAATCCCTGGTTTAAGTCTCGCTAAAAGAAAATTCGCTGCAGGTTGCATAAAATAAATGGTTTGATGCACCGGCTCATAAGGCGATTGCGACACTAAATCTTTTACTACTCCAATGATTGTATAAGAGGCGTCACTAAATGTCTCATCCTTCCATCGAATCGTTTTTCCAATAGGCTCTTTAATCCCCATATAGCGGATAGCGCTTTCGTTTAGTATGACCGAGGAGGAGTCGCTGATAAAATCCTTGGAAAAATCGCGTCCAGCCATCATTTTCCATCCAAGCGTTTTTCCGTAATCGGGCGATATCGCCACTAATGAAAAGTTATCTTTAAAATCAGGATTTTTGCCTTCCCAAAAAAAGCCGGAAGTGTTCGACCAGTTATCCGTTGCCGGACTGGTAGCCTGTGCTACATCACACAACACACCTGTCTTCAAAAGCTCGTTGCGGAAGGCCTCATTACGGCCGTTAAAACGGTTCATTCTAAAGCTAATCAAGTCCCTTTGGTTATAGCCAACCTGCCGATTTTTGGCATATTGGATTTGCTGATACACGATAACCGTACCGACGGTTAATATAGTAGCAATAGCAAACTGAACAACAACTAATACTTGTCGGGGAGTAAGCACTCTTTTACCCATGTTAAAGAGCCCTCTTAGCGTGCTGACAGCATTAAATGAGGAAAGTAATAGCGCTGGATAGATGCCAGATACTATTCCAATAAATAAAACAAAGCTGAGACCTACTGAGTGAAAACGAAGATCGGTGTAGGGTATCTGTAACGATTTTTCTGATAGCTGGTTAAAGAAAGGCAGAAAGAAATAAGCGAGCACTAGCGCTAATAAATAAGATAGGAAAGTCGTTAGAATAGATTCGCAGAAAAACTGAAGCATTAATTGTTTACGGTTCGAACCGATGGCTTTGCGAATTCCGATCTCTTTAGTTCTCTTATGTGCCTTTGCGGTACTTAGGTTAATGAAATTAACTATTGCTAATAACAAAACGAAGAAGCCAATGATAGAGAAAAGCCAGACAAATTTTATATGTCCCCCAACATTTTTACCATTTTTCCAGTCACCATATAAGTGCCACTTTTCCATTGGATGGAGAAACAGGGTAGGTTTGTAACTAGAAAGGGTAGTGTTGTCTTTTAAAATATTTTTTTGAAGATCTTTTATTTTTTCTGCAGTACCAAGCATAGCAGCATGAGGATTGAGCTCAACAAAAATTTCAAACCAATTGAACTCCCAGCTTTTTTCGAGTTTACTGTAATTTTTGTCGGCTGCCACTAAAAGTGACCAAGGGATTAAGTATTTTATTTCTTTGAACGTTGAATTGTTGGGCAAGTCTTTGTAAACACCGGTTACCGACACCAGCATATTACCGTCGACTTTTAATGTTTTTCCAATGGGGTCTATATTTCCAAAAATGGCATAAGACATTTCTTGCGAAAGCATGATACTATTGGGGTTAGCTAATCCATCTCTTTTACCGCTTATCATCTGTAAGGGAAGGATGTTTGTACCTTCCTTTTCTATAAATTTACCAGTGGCGCGCAGTGTTTTATCCTCATGGTGTAAGAGATGATCGCCCGCTTGCCTGGCTAATACAATCGATTTAAACGCATCTTTATGGTTGTTTCTTAAGGCTTCGGCCAGCGGCGCGGCCACTGTTTTAGAGGTTTCTAAGGTTCTATTTTGCTGCGTATTGATCATCACCTGTGCAATATTCTGGTAGTTGGGTTGCTGTTGATCAAAAGTTAGCTCATCTCTTACCCAAAGACTGATCAGTAATGTAACTGTGATGCCAAGCGATAAGCCGACAACGTTAATGACCGTATGCAACCTATTCTTTAGAAGATTGCGCCAAGCGATTTTGATGTAAGTTTTTATCATTATAGTATCAAGTATCAAGATATTCATAAAAGCCTACTTAGAGATCTGATTCTTATGTCTTACTACCTATATCTTATGTCTTTATCATTCATTCTTCAATGAATTCACCGGATTTGCGAGGGCTGCGCGAATAACCTGATAACCGACTGTTAGAATCACAATTAGTAGGCAGAGAGCTCCCGTTATTAAAAAGACTTGCCACTGCATCTCTATTCGATAGCTGTAATTAGCTAACCATTTGTTCATAGCTAGCCAGGCTATGGGACTGGAAATAAAAAAGGAAACTATCACCAACTGTAGAAAACCTTTAGACACCAACAAGATGACGCTACGTACGGATGCCCCTAGTACTTTCCGGATACCGATCTCCTTCGATCGCTGCTGTGTAGTGAATGCTGCTAGTCCGAATAACCCCAAACAGGCAATCAGGATGGTTAACGCAGAAAAAAGAGCTGTTAAATGGCCGGTACGTTCTTCCTCTGCAAATTTTTGGGCATAGGCTTCATCAGCAAAAGTATATTCAAAAGGATAATTCGGATTATATTGACCGAATATACGCTTGATTATTTCCATGTTCTGGGTAATTGAATTTGTTGGATTTAATTTGATGTGCATGTAATTAAACCAACTTCCTGGTCCACAAACGATTAACGGTTCAATGGGCTCATAGGGTGAAGTGAGAATAAAATCTTTGACGACTCCCACAACGTGCCATGTTTCCGCAAATTTTTCCCCCCGGCCCTGGGTGATTTCTGCGCCTAATGGTTCTTTCAATCCCATGCGCTTCACGGCTGATTCGTTTAGTAGCACTGCGCTGGAATCCGAAGGAAACTTTTGAATATCAATATCTCTTCCTTCAAGTAGTTCGATATTCATTGTTTTGGTGAAATCGGCCTCTGCACTAAGGCGATCGAACACAACACTATAATCTTCTGGCTTGCTACCGGGCCAGCTAAAGCCCCATCCATTGCTGGTATATCCCGTAATAGGTCCCAGTGATTTGGAAACGGCTATTGCAGCACCGTCACGTAATAGTTCTTGTTTTATTAAGTCGTAACGCTTTTCGATATCTCCCTTCAAAGAGGTGTAGAGGAGGTTGTTTTTATCGTAACCATTATCCCGCTCTTGTGCGTGTTGAATTTGCTTTCTAACAATGAGGGTGCTGATAATAAGAGTGATTGAAAATGTGAATTGTAAAACCACCAATACCTTACGCGGAGTGACGATAGAGCCTGTCGTGATGAATGTTCCTTTTAAGGTTTTGATCGGCTGGAATGAGGATAGAAAGAATGCCGGATAAATGCCAGCAATGATCCCCGTTAGAAATATAAAAGTAGCAAACAAAGACCAAAATATAGGGTTGTCCATACTTATTTGCAGGGTTTTTCCGACAAGCTGATTAAAGAAAGGAAGGGCCATTATTATTAGCACAAAAGCCAATATTCCGGCAACGAAAGATAAGAGGATGGACTCGGTCAAAAACTGGCCAATGAGCATTCTTTTACGGGCGCCGATCACTTTTCTCACACCAACCTCTTTCGCTCTTTTTTCGCTACGGGCAGTGCTTAGGTTAATAAAATTAATGCAAGCGATCAAAAGAATGAATACTGCGATGACCGCAAATAAGTGCACAGTACCTAGGCGGGCAGCAACCATTTCGCCATTTTCAGATTTATTATACAAATGCCATTTTGCAGCAGGATGTAAAAAGATGGAAGTTTTATTTTGATTTGCGCTATGTTCTTTAATGAGTGTTCGGATTTTTTCGTTAACATGAGCTAACTGTGTTTTGGGTTTCAACAACACGAACGTCTGATGATTATTAGCTCCCCAAGAGGCGTAGCTAACCCATCCTATTCGTTCTAAAAGTGGCCATGAACAAAAATATTCGGTGCCTTTAAATCGCGAATTGTCTGGTATATTTTCGATAACGGCCCTCACGACCAAATTGCTCAGGGTATCGAAAGTAATCACCTGTCCTATCGCGTCACTTTTTCCAAAAAACTTATGTGCTAATGATTCCGTAATAACGACGTCATTCAGGTTCTTGATGGGGTTTTTGTTGTCTCCAGCAATGAACTTAAAATCAAAAAGCTTAAAGAAGGATGAGTCTGCAGCTAAACCAGTTGGTATGAGTTTTTTATCTCCCACGCGCAAAACATTAAACTCATCTAACGAAGTTATTCGGCACATATCTTCAATTTCAGAATGCTCCTCTTTCAATACGGGGCCAAGAATGGCTGCGGTACTTCCCCAGGCGTGTTTTTGCCCATCGAAAGTATCGGAACTGTATACCTGGTAAAGGCGATCGGTAGTGTTGTAAAAACGGTCAAAGGTCATCTCACTTTGTATCCATAGTGTAATCACCGTTGCCGCCATCATGCCAATGGCTAGACCGGAAATATTTAATAAACTGTAACCTTTATTTTTCCAGATGTTTCGCCAAGCGATTTTTATGTAAGTTTTTATCATTATAGTATCAAGATATTCATAAAAGCCTATTTAGAGATTTGATTCTTATGTCTTACTATCTATATCTTATGTCTCTATCATTCATTCCTCAAGCTATTCACCGGATTTGCCAATGCAGTTTTTAAACAATGCCAAATAACTGTAAATAATGCAATACTCAATGTCATTAGCATAGAAGAACCGAAGATCCACCAAGGAATACTGATTTTATATGCAAAATTGTCTAACCATTTATTTATTAAATACCATGAAAGTGGCCAAGCAATTGAATTTCCTATCAAAACTAACAGTAAGATATCTTTTGAGAGCAAACTAACTAGGTTTTTAATGCTTGCACCGATTATTTTTCGAATACCAATTTCTTTGGTTCGCATTTCTGAAGTATAAGCAATAAGGCCCAGTAAACCTAAGCATGAAATAATAATACCAAGCGTGGTAAATGCAAAGAGTACAGAGCCCATATTGCTTTCTTTTTGATATAATCTGCTGATCTTCTCATCAAGAAAGCTATAGCTGAAGAGTGTACCGGGAGAGATTTCTTTAATTTTAGCGCGAATGAAATCAACTGTTTTAATTGTTTTATCACCTTTTATTTTAATAAAGATATTGGTTGTTTGCTGGGGGTTGTATTCTAGTACCAAGGGTTCAATTTGATGATGCAGGGATTCAAAATTGTAATTTTTTATCACGCCAATTATATTTCCCCGTTTATTCATTATATGATTTGTAAGCGATTTGTTAATAGGATCTTGAAGTTCGAGCGCCTCAACAGCTTTTTCATTCAAGATGAAGGATGTAGAATCGTTAAAAGATCGAGAGAAGTTTCTCCCTTCTTTTAGCTTAATATTTAGGGCTGTTAAATAGTCCTCATCCACACGAATGACTTTAACAGGGCCGTATTCTTTTTCTTCTGGGTTATTCGTTGGCCAAATCTGTTCAATACTTAAACCATCGCCGATAATATTGGAAGTTCTTGCCACCGTTAAAATATCTGGGTTCTTTAAAAATTCGTTTTTTAATAAATCGGCGCTCAATTCTAACTTTTTCTTGAATTTACCATAAAATTTTGCGACA
>DATMSZ010000258.1:0-23282 GCA_035565175.1 Pseudosphingobacterium sp. | reverse complement strand
CATGATAAAGTGGCCGAAACCGAAAATATTAAATCGAAAAATACATAATTGGGTCTCAGTAATAATAGGCTTACCTTTTTTACTCCTTTTAATAACAGGTATTTTATTACTTTTCAAGAAAGATATTACTTGGATTCAACCGGCGACAAAACAGGGAGGTGGTACAGTACCCACTATCAGCTTTGCTCAGTTGTTCGCTTCGGTTCGGGAGGTGGAGAAATTGGAAGTGAAATCTTGGGAGGATATCACACGGATTGATATTCAGCCCGATAAAGGAATTGCAAAGGTAACCACAAGAAATTCGTATGAAGCACAGGTTGATCTACAAAATGCAAAAATACTTCAGGTAGCATACCGCCGGTCAGACTTGATAGAAACGCTGCATGATGGCACTTTTTTTCATAAGAAAGCCAAGTACTTTTACAGCACACCGATTGCAATGACGTTGCTCGTGTCTTTACTGACAGGTATCATCTTATTTATTCAACCTTATTTTGTCCGAAAGCGGAAAAAGGCAAAAACGTTAAACGGCAAGCATAATCTATAAAAAGCAGTTAAATTGAACAAATAACGAAAACAGAAAAGGTCCATGTAGCAGAACATTTGTGCCTAAAAAATGATGGAATGGCAGATGATCGGCCACTTTAGTTTACTGCCTGACCATCCCTTTTAAGGCTGCAAAACGCCATTATAATCCAAAGCGGAGACCATGGATGCACGGCTCCGCTTTTTCGATACGTATTATTTTTAAATCGCGTCTGACAGTGATGTGAATGTAAAATCTCTGATTTTCATTGGAGGAACAAGGATGTCACCACTACGCACGGTTTTCCCCAATTCTTCTACATTATTTAACATGATAACCGGACTTTCATTGAAGCGGAAGTTCTTAACAGGAAACTGAATCTTACCATTTTCAATATAAAAAGTACCATCGCGGGTTAGCCCCGTTAACAATAAAGTTTGCGGATCTACCGAACGGATATACCAAAAGCGTGTCACCAAAATACCCCGCTCTGTCGTGCTGATCATCTCTTCCAGGGAGGCTGTTCCGCCAGGAATAATCAACCCGCCACCTCCGCCAAAACCTCGTCCACCCGCACCGAAAGGAAGCGGTTCTACTCCTTTTTGTGCTGCCCAGTATCTGGAATATTCCAAGTTTTTGACTACGCCATTTTCTACCCAAGTTGTCTTTTTTACAGGCACGCCATCCATATCCCATGTTGCAGAAGGTAATTCTGGATGAGTGGGATCCGTTAAAATAGAAATCTTCTCATCAAACAATTGCTCACCCAATCGGGTCCCTCCTCCCTTCTTACTCATATAGCTGCGTCCTTCATCCGCACTCCGTGCATCAAATCCTCTGGAGATCCAGCTCACCATATCACTCACCGCCAAAGGCTCCAATATCACCGTATATTTGCCTGGTTCAATGGCACGAGCTCCCGCCGACTGCTTTGCTTTATCGGCTGCAATCTTGCTCAAGGCACCTGTATCTAGCTTAGTGACATCGTTGAAACTATTGCTAACATAACCAGAGCCTGTTCCTTCCCGATTACGGATAGTAACTGAAAAAGAAACATCTGTGCTCTTATTATAGGCAAAAAGCCCTTTGGAGTTCATCATCGCCCTGAAACCCCTACTGTTATTCAAAAACCCAGCGGCTTCCAGCTGATTGGCTTTAGACACCGTTAAACTATTACCTACCATTTCTGCCCGCTTCAACGGATCAATGGCGGCGGTACTTTCCACATAGGCAGGCGATTCCTCATATTGCTGCGGACCCAAAACAGGCATATACTCTGGATTTTCCGGGGCCAGTTTGGCTAACTCTTCTGCCCGTTGAACCACTTTTTTCAATGATTCATCATCAAACTCATTGATGGAAGCCGAACCAACCCGCCTACCATATACAGCATTGACAAATAGATCCATTACGCTCGATTCGCCGGCTGTAGAAACAGCATTTCGTGCATAGCGAATATTTCCCGCTTCTGCCCCTCTTAATGCAACGGTACACTCATCAGATGTGGAATAACTGAGTACTTTTTTTAAGATTGCTTGCGCCTCTTCTTTACTTAAAATAGCCATGACGTTAAATATTTCTTGCTGTATTAATTACGTTAACTCCTGCAAAGCGTGTCGTTGCACTTCCATGCGATACCGCACTGCTCTGCGATGGTTGCCCTTTTCCATCATTAAACGACCCACCTAAACGGTAATCGGATGCATCGCAGATCGCTGCGCATGAATTCCAGAATTCCTGTGTATTGGACTGGTAAGCCACATCATTTAACATACCTACGATTTTTCCCTGCTTGATTTCATAAAACAACTGGCCACCAAACTGGAAATTATAGCGTTGCTGATCAATCGAAAAGCTACCGTTCCCCACGATATAGATTCCTTTTTCGACATCTTTGATCATATCCTCTACCGACAATTTTTCCTTGCCGGGCAATAAAGATACATTCGGCATACGTTGAAATTGCACATCGTCCCATCCTTGGCTGTAGCAGCAACCGTTAGACTCGGCACCTCCTAGTATATGTACCTGATCGCGAATGGCCTGATAGTTTACCAAGATACCCTCCTTAATCAAATCCCATTGTTTACACTTAACACCTTCGTCATCATAACCTACAGCTCCAAGCGAACCAACCTGCGTTTTATCAGCCACAATGTTAACTTTTTCATTTCCAAAATTAAAGTTGCCCGATTTCCATTTATCCAGCGTAAGGAAACTGGTTCCTGCATAATTTGCCTCATAACCTAACACGCGGTCTAGTTCTGTCGGGTGCCCAACCGACTCATGGATGGTGAGCCATAGATGCGACGGATCTAAAACCACGTCATACTTACCGGGCTCTACAGACTTTGCTTTTATTTTTTCTGTGGCTTGCTGCGCCGCTTCTTTGACATCTCCCAAGATATCATAACGCTCCTTATAGCGGGTAACAATACCGGCCACCCTATCTTCTGGACGGGCATGGAGGTACTCATAACCCATCCCCATTGGTGCACTGAGGGCATTTCTGGTTTGAAATTTACCCGATTCACGATCGATCCTGGTAACTGTAAAATTTGGATAAATCCGGTGCACATCCTGATCAATATACGATCCTTCTGTACTGGCAAAGTATTTTTGCTCATTTACCGCCGCAATCATCGAATTCACAAAGTTAGCGCCATTTTGGAGAGCGATATCGTTTACCTGCAACAGGAGATCAACCTTTTCTTTTACAGGAACTTCAAAAGCATTCACCTCGATAGGTGTTTTCCAGCTGACTTCACCATATCCCTCCTGTGGCGCCAGCTGTACCGGTTCGTTTTGTAGCTTCGCATTTGCTCTCGCCACCGCTACTGCCAGCACAGCAGTTTTGGCAATCGCGTCTTTGTTAACCAAATGACTGGCAGCAAAGCCCCAGCAACCATCGGCAATGACCCGGATTCCTACACCATAAGATTCTGTGTTGGATATGCCCTGTACCCTTTTCTCTCTGGTAAAGACATATTGATTCAAATACCGACCGATACGGACATCTGCATAAGTTGCTCCTTTGGATTTCGCGGCATTCAAGGCTATGTCTGCCAGTTCTTTTTTCGTGGCGACATCGATACGCTCCTGGAGAGCCTCTAACGGATCGATAGATCGGGCAAAGAGGCTCGACTGTGGGAGCAACAAAGAGCCCATACCCATGGCCGAATAATAAAGAAAGTCTTTTCTCTTCATAGTTTTAGTTTGTGAATTGCTTCCCGTAAAAGCTTGTTATTATAATTAACCGATACTGCGCGCAGTATTGATCACATTGACACCATTAAATCTTGCCGTAGAAGAACCATGTGAGACCGCACTAGATTGCGAAGGCTGTCCTTTACCGTCCGAGAATGTTCCGAAAAGGCGGTAATCTCCCTCATCCGCAATATCCACCATCGCATTCCAAAATTCCTGTGTATTGGACTGATAGGCCACATCCTTCAGCATCCCTACAATTTTCCCCTGACTGATTTCATAAAATAGCTGACCCCCAAATTGAAAATTATAACGTTGCTGATCGATAGAATAAGACCCTCTACCCATGATATAAATTCCTTTTTCTACGCCTTTTATCAGATCTTCTACCGATCGTTGCTTTGCATTGGGTTGCAAAGAAACATTGGGCATACGTTGGAATTGAATACTGTTCCAGCTATCCGCATAGCAACAGCCCTGAGAGGCTTCCAGCCCGATAATATGGGCCTGATCTCTGATAGTTTGGTAGTTGACTAAAATACCTTTCTTAATCAGATCCCAACGTTGTGCGGGAACGCCCTCATCATCATATCCAATAGCTCCTAGAGAACCTTGTTCCATTCTATCAGCCACTACATTTACCAATTCACTGCCGTAATTAAAACTACCTGATTTCCACTTATCTAACGTAAGAAAACTAGTGCCTGCATAATTTGCTTCGTATCCTAGTACACGATCCAGCTCCGTGGGATGTCCTGTTGATTCGTGAATCGTCAATCCCAAATGCGTAGGATCCAGCACCAGATCATATTTTCCGGGTTGGACAGATTTGGCTGTAAACTTTTCCTTTACCTGTTTTGCTGCTGCAATGGCATCCGCTACGATATCATAATGATCTTTATACAAAGCTACCGGACTGTTTTCGATCTGATAGGGTTTTCCAGCTGTTAAATATTCATAGCCCATCCCACGCGGCGCACTGAGTGCGTCCCTGGTTTCAAACTGGCCAGTGACCTTATTCACACCGGTAACGGTAAACGTCGGCCAGATGCGGTGAACATCCTGATCAATATAAGAGCCATCCGTACTGGCAAAATATTTTTGCTCGTTCACCATCAACAGGTTCGAGGTTACAAAACTCGCTCCGTTACTCAAGGCAGCGGCATTGGCTTCCAAAAGCAAGGCCGTTTTTTCGGCCATCGGAATTTCAAAAGCGTTCTTTTCTATGGGTGTTTTCCAAGAAACCTCACCTACACTCTTCTGTGGAGCCAGCAGTATAGGACTATCCAGAAAACGGGCATTTCCTTTTGCAATAGCCACCGCCACGGAAGTAGTCTGGGCAATGCTTTCTTTATCCATTTTATCGGTTGCAGCAAAACCCCAACACCCATCAACCAATACCCGGATCCCGATGCCATAAGATTCCGTATTTGCCATATTGCGTACCTGTTTCTCCCGCGTAAAAATAGCCTGATTAAGATAACGTCCAATCCGAACATCAGCATAAGTAGCCCCTTTCACCGTCGCCTCCTGCAAAGCAATATCGGCCAGCTCCTTCTTTTTAGCTACTTCGATCCACGTTCCAGGCGGGTCAAAAGAAACTATTTTCCCGGGAACAGGGAAACCATGCAGTAGACACGCACCCATACCCAGTCCCGATACCTTAATAAAGTCTTTTCTATTCAATTTGTTGATTATGTAAAAATTTACACATAAAATCTCTTTTATCCTAGATTCGTAACCAATAATCTAGATTTATACGACCCAAAAACCAAATCAATCCCAAGATAAGGCATATTTTTCATAAAAACAGCACAAAAAAACCTAACATTTTAGTTATAATCACGCCACGCACACCATAAAACGCCTGCAGAAACAAAAAACAACAAACAAAATATCCATTTAGGCACTTCAACCCCTTCAATCACACGCATACCAGCGACCGAATCCGGTTCAGCAGTCAAAAAATAGTTTTTATTTACTGTCATGCGCTCCTCATCCCGTAAGGGGCGCCAATCGGTTTCATCATAAGCATAAATGGCTATTGTGTCCTTTTCAATTAACACCTTATTCCACCCACTTTCTTCCGGCCAAAAAGAGAATGATTGATTTGTAGGAATCCAGGGATCTGACAATGCGGAAACACGCCAGCTAGCTCCTTTCATAACCGTATGTTGCTTCAGATCCTTTAGCACCAATTTCGTCCATTGATAAGGGATCGGCAGCCGAGGCGATTGTACATAAGCGAGGGGTTCTTTTTTATCCGGCAAGGTCAAGGATAGGAGTTTGCTCCAAAATTTGGCATAATCCTTTCCTTTACCCTGCAACCACCAGTTATAGCTATTGTTTAAGCTAAGGGCTGTGATATGCCCGGCACCCTGTAGCCGAGTAGCCGCCGCTAAATTTCCATCTGCATAAATCAAGGGGCGTACTTGTTCATCTTCCACTAAACTAACCAAATCACTCACCAAAAGATCAAGCGCGAATGATTCCTCCCCCCGAAACCTTACAGACACCATTTGTTGCCTCCCCTTTTTCGATCCTTTCCACCTAAAAAGGCGACCTAACTTGCTGCGTGGGGAGCCTTCATCTCCCATTAAAATAATGCCCATTCCTTTGGCTAATGCACGTTCTATTCCCTGCTGTTCGGCATTAGTTAGCTGCACCCACTCGGCCTCGTCGATAAATAAGAGATCGGTCGACTTCAACTCCTGGATCAAGTTGCTGCTACGGTTGCCGGTAGCAGGACCCGTTCCTACGTACAAAAACTTCTCTTTGCTGATGCGCGCCCTGTAAGAGACTTGATAGTGATTCGCTAGCAGCCAATTATAAAGAAATTTATATTCAGCAGACGGTGAAGCTCCCAGCAATGAGACAGCATAAGCACGGGGCGGCTGAACCATCAGGGCAACCTTTTCATATTGCAAGGTGTCGCCCCCCTCAACCACAGCAATATGCAATACTGTTTTTCCTTCCTGCTTAGGCAGGTAGTTCAACTCAAAACGATTTTCTTTGCCCGCCTGCAACGTTGTTGAATCCACCGGTTGACCCGCACTCATCAAATAAAGCTTCGTTTCCCCATCACCTACCGGGCGGTATATACCGCGCAGAAAGCAGTAACTGCCCCTATTTATTTCCTGGTCCCAATCTGCAAACACCAAACCCCTCGGCGGCGGCGCCCCCTGGTAATCCCCCCTGTTCCGATCAAGGCTGCGTAACTGTTCCGGAGACACTCCGAAACCATAGATCGAAAAATGTGCGTTCCGATGCGTGGCAAGCCAACTCGACCAATCCTCAATAAAGGGGATTCCTCTTTTTTTAGCCAGCACGATATCGGTTGTATAACAGTCGGGCAAGCTTATCAACCTATCTACCAATTTCTCATCAACACCCCGCGTTAGCACATGAATTTTCGGTACCGAATCGATGGTTACGGCGCGCTGATAATGAATAGGGAAGGCGAGCCCTGCTAATGATGCCGCCGCAACACAAACAGCTACACCGCGCAGCCACCAGGGCACCCTGCTGCTGATATGCTTTTCTTTGATCAGCATATACACCATCAGCACCAGTGTCAAAACTATAAAAAGTATCACAGCGAACGTTCCCATCATGGCCTACTGATTAAATTTAAATAATGGTGATAGATGCTTTCATCCGGTGTCTTTCTTTTTGCTGCGGGCTGATCATATTGCTGAGGCAATAGCTCTTGAATGGCAGTGGACAGCACCCGAACCTGGGACTTCGTATATACTCCTGCCGATTCCTCCATTTCACGGGCAACCTTTAACGCCCGCAAGTATTTTCCCGGTGCGCTGGTTGCAGCACGAATCAACTCTTCCTGTATTCCGGTCAAGAGCAGCAAAGCTGCCTTATCCAAGGTTCCGTCCTCGTTTAGATTGCTGAAATACGCTAAGGTTTTTCTTAAATGTGTAATCATTAATGCCCGCTGGTCTTTAGCTGGCCTTTCTATCTGCACCCTAGGTTCAACAATATCCGCTAAATCACCCGAAAGCCTCTTTTCCGGTTTTAGTGGATTCGGCTTAGACGGTGCTTTCGCTACATAAGTACGTGATTGCTGTTGTAGATCTTTCAATAATTTCAGTGCGTTATAAGCATAGGGCAAGGCCTGCTGCGGCTGATACGTACGCAACTTAAGCTCCGCATTCCACATCTCCGTTAAGGTAGCTTTTAGCTGTGCCTTTTGATCGGGCGTAAAAAAGGTCGCATCTTCTGCGCGATCATGATGATGCGTCAGCTGATCTTGCAATACTGCAATATCCTCAGGCACCGATTCTCGATATTCCTCTTCGCCTTCTTCAGGATTATGGCGGTGATCGTGATCATGATTGCCTCCATTATCTTCCTCCGCTTCTTCACCCAGGAATTGCCCATAGCGTAGACGCAATAATTTCTGATCAATACCTATATTATTACTCTGCCTCTGCCCCTCTTCTTTACTTAGCTTAGGCGATTCGGCCATCAGCTTTTCAATATCCAGGATAATCTGTCGTTGACTCCTAAAATATTCCGGCTTCACATCTGAGCCAGAAACGACACCCGATAGGCTCATCAGCTCCGTCGTATCTTGCCAACTGACGACATAGATGTCCGACCGGCTTTCCTGTCCGGCTAAATCATGTGCACGGAGGTAAAAGAAAAGCTCGTCACCCGGTTTCATCTCCAGGGCTTTCATATCCAAGCTTTGCTTCACCTTGAGCTCCTCTCCTCCACTGGCATGTAACGCAATCTCCCTGGATTTAAACTGTACACTTTCCCCCTTTCCACTGGATGTGGTGGCCATGATAGCTGCATTTTTAATACCAAAATCGTCCGACAGATGGGCTTCCAAAGCAACAACAGGAGCGTAACCCGGTTCAATATTTTGATGTGGATCTGGATGTAATACAGTAATGCTTACAGGCTGATCAGGTATCGCCTCCAGCGGGTACATGTTGGAGGTATTTCCATCGTATTGAATTTGATAAAAACCGCTTTCTTTTACAGGAAAAACCGACTCCCAAACCAAAGGAGCCACTCGCTTCATAGACTCCTTTTTTTGACCGTTGAATAGCAGCGCTACTTCTTTCATCGGTGTATTCGTATGCAGGCGAAGCCTTATAATAGCACCCTTCAGTGCAAATATGGATAAGTCATGCTGTTCGCGAACCGGCAGCCTGGTATAAGCAGGAAAACGGATCTGCAGTTCGGCATTGGTAAAAACAGCTGGCATGGGTATTTCCTGTTTTGGCTTCCTCTCGAATCGCTCATCTGTTTCCGCCGATGTAAGGGACGATCCTTTTTGAAAATAATGACCAACAGTGTACAACAAGGTGCAAAGGATTAAGAAAAGCAAAGGCTTCTTCAACACATGATAGTGATCATCCGGGCGGTGGGACAGCTCTGCCACCCGTTCTTCCACCTTCTCTAATTGGATTCGCTGTAAGGTAGCTAAAGAAGATGTAGGTTTCAAAAATAGCGAGCTGCTGTATTCCAACTCCGGAAATTTGGCATCTAAGTAAAAAGCGGTCTCCAACAAACTAGGTTTTTCAAATCCCGATATGCAGGCATAAAGTGCCCCGATAAACAAAGCGCATACTAAAGTAACCCAACATGGCATTACGTATACCCAACCGAGTAAAAGACTTCCCAGGAGCGCAATACCTATACCATATATGGCTTTAACTACTAAGCGATACAGGCGCATTTTTTTCCTGCAGCGCATTAACCAATGCTTAGCCTCCTGCTTTTCCATGATCTACCTCCTTTCTTCTTCGATAGCTCATGATCCTTTCTAAAGCAAACAACAGCAAGGCCAGCCAGAGAAAATACGCTTCGATTGTATCCCATGAAGCCACCTTGTTTCTTTTTGCCGACGAGACTGGCAGCTTGATATGCCCCTGATAAGCGCTTTGATCATTCACCCTCCACTCCTTTTCTGCGGTAAGGTTTGATAAAATACTTTCGGAAAACAAGATCGGCATAAGGTAATCTACCAATGCTGTCGACCATACCAGCCCGGTCCATTGTGGATGAAAGCGACTGTAAAAAGTGTACCATAAATGTCCTTCTTTTTCAGCAAGAGTGAGTACAGGGCGCTTATAGGCATCCGTCCATACAGCCCTTGCACGATCATTGCTCGGAATAATCTTATAGAGATCGGGCCATTCAACATTCCCTCCCAAATGTTCATATAGTAGTTTATCGTTAACTACGTCCTCTTCTTTCCCTTCGGCATAACGGAATATCACCTTCGCCTGAGCATATTCTCGTGGATGAAGGGGGGTTATTCTCAGATCAAACAAAAGATCGCAGGGCCGATCTGCTTGATAGCTTCTTAATACGATGGGAAAAGAAGTATAATCACGAAAAGCTTCTATAAAAGCCTTCAAATAAACTTGATCGGTCGACTTCCCCTCCACCAGCAACTGTACCTCCAAGGGTTTTTCTTCAATAACCACCCAATCGATCTGCGTTGCTGATTTTAATTTAGCTTTGCCATCTTCTATCTGAAAAGATAAGCCCTGCTGATGACCATCGCCCTGAACACTTATCATCTTAAAGTGGGTACCTGCTGGAGAAGAAAAAGCAACCAAGGCACGGATGTTATCATCGTTCGTTTTCCATGCCCTTTGCACCCAAGAAACAGTATCCGCATCCGCCTGCTCAAAAGTTTGCCAATCCAAGCGAAAAGTAACCTCGGGAGGTGTTGACGGCATGCGATTCAGTTTTGCAGAGGCAAAAAGCAATACAGAAAAATCATCTGGTAAACGGGCATTCAATTGCCGAATCAAAGAAAAATCGTCGACCACATCCCCAACAGTATCATGCTCTTGCTTTTTAATCAGCGGAAATCCTGTTGCAAAAGCCCTCAATTCATAGCCTATGCGTAGCAGGGAGTCCACCCGCTCCTGCTGTCTGTTGCTCATCTGTTTCTGGTATCCCCTTCCCAACAAGACCCAGCCTTTACTGGATGCTTTCTTTTCCCCCTGTCGTATTTTCGGCGCACTTAGAAAAATACTCAGGGATAATAACAATGCGCAGCGTAACAAGAACAGCGGCCAATCTTGGATGTACCACTTTTTAAGCTGCTTTCTCTTCCCCTCCCTGAAAGGATTGACACTGCCCACCACTAATACCTTCTTAGATCTTCGATTCCACAAATGGATCAATACCGGCAACAGCATTCCAAAAGCAGTAAAAAGTGCAAGGGGATATGTGAGTAAAGCAAGCAAAACTTATCGCAGTATAAAGCTATTTCTAACTATTAAAAATTCTCTGAGTGTCTTTTCGGCAGGATCATTGGCATTCACCAGACAATAATAAACATTGTTTTCCAGCAGTTGTTTTTTGTACTGATTCAGGTATTCCTTCATTTGCTGCTGATAGGCTTGCCCTTTCATATCTCCCAACATCAGCAGATTCCCGGTCTCTGCATCTTCCAGCGCATCGTAGCCCTGATAGCTTACTTCCAACTCGTTAGAGGCCATCAGATGCAGTACAATCACTTCGTGGCCTAAGGCCACAAACAGTTTAATCAGTCGTAATATCTCTCCATCATGTTCATATAAGTCACTGATAAAGACCAGCAATTCCCTGTTTTTCGCATTTAACAAATATTTAAAGCCCTCCAGATTTTCCAAACGCCCATTCGGCTCCAGCTGGGCAAGCGCCTGATAAATAATCGGCAGTTGTTGTGCATGCTGTTGTGGAACGATCTGTTTAGTTTCTCTCTCGTTGAAGAAAGATAACCCTATCTGGTCTCCCTGCCGATAAGCCAAGAGTGCCAAACAGGCTGCCAGGTATTTCCCATAGTCTATTTTAGCGTAATTGCCACAATCGTGCTTCATTGAAGCGCTGGCATCTAACAGGAGATGAACCGCAATGGTCTGTTCGGGTTCAGATTGCTTAATATAATACCTCCCCGTACGGGCCAGCACTTTCCAATCCAAATTCCGAAGATCGTCGCCAGGAAAATACTGACGGTATTGGCTAAACTCCGCTCCTTCGCCTTTGGTCCGGCTTTGGTTCAATCCCAACATAAAGTGGTCCAAGGTTGTCTTTGCTGCCAAAGACAAATCCTTTAAAGCTAACATAGTTTTCGGATCCGGGATCTGTTTCATGCTTAAGCCAATACCGATTTTTGCAATTCCTCCAGGAGATGTGCGGTGAGGTGATCACTCGTTTTATGCTCCGATGCAGCCCTGAAATTCATCAATATCCGGTGTCGCAACACTGGATAAGCCATTGTGCTAATATCTGTAGGGACCACCGCAAAACGTCCTTCAAACAGCGCCCTCGCCTTGGCTGTCAAAATCAAGGCTTGCCCTGCCCGCGGTCCGGCTCCCCATTCCACCCATTCCTTCACAAAAGGAAAGGCAGTTGTCTCAGGACGCGTTGCCCGAATGATTTCGCTCACATAACGGATGAGCCGCTCACTGATCGTCACGTCACGTACCAGCGCTTGCAGTAACTTTATTTCTTCCTTGCTAATAATGGCCTTTACCTGTACCTTTTTAGCTCCTGTGGTGTTCTCCAAAATCTGTACTTCCTCTTCAGCGGAAGGATAGCCTATTTTTACATACAGCAAAAAACGATCAAGCTGCGCCTCCGGTAGTGGATAGGTACCGGCCTGTTCGATCGGATTCTGGGTGGCCAGAATAAAAAATGGCTTGTCCAAAGGATAGGTCTTCCCGGCATTAGTCACTTCAAACTCCTGCATCGCTTCCAGCATGGCCGACTGGGTTTTAGGGGGAGTACGGTTGATTTCATCAGCCAATACCATATTAGCAAAAAGTGGCCCCTGCACGAACTTAAAAAAATGTTTTCCAGTCTCGCGATCTTCCTCTAGCAGTTCTGTGCCTATAATGTCTGACGGCATCAGATCCGGTGTAAACTGTATCCGTCGAAAGGTAAGGTCCATCGCCTGTGCCATGGTCCTTACCAGTAAGGTTTTGGCCAAGCCCGGCACCCCTTCCAACAAACAGTGTCCACCTGCCATCATGCCAATGATGATCTCTTCGATAATTTCATCTTGTCCGACAATGACCTTCTGAATCTCTGTCTTTAACAAAGTAAGTTTGTTTACGGCCTCTTTGATTGCTGATGCTGATATATTCAAGGTTAAAGGAATTTATGTTGAGCTAAAAATATCGAAAACATAGCTTAATTTGCTAGCGAAGACCTTGAAAAAAGAGCATTTTATTGCTTTTTATCAAAAAAATTACATTGATAGATTAAAAAATTATCGATTTTTAGTCGACTTTATTAAAAACAATGCATGTTGCAATCGAAATTCACCTTTGTTCGACTAAAATACCAATCTGGTGATTGGAATACGGATCAAAGGATGCCGGCTAACATATTAAACTCGCTACTGGAATACACTACTATTCCGATTGAAATGGAAGAGAAAGTGGTAGACCTTAGCAGCAACGAGCTTTTCCTTTATCCTTTCTGCTATCTAAGCGGCCATAAACTCGTTCAGTTCAATCAGGCAGAAAGTGCCAATTTCAAGAAATACATACAACAAGGAGGGTTTGTTTTCGTAGACGATTGTAACCATGACATCGACGGTCTTTTTGCGCAATCTTTCGAAAAACAGATGAGCGATTTATTCGGCCCTACTGCGCTCCAAAAAATACCCAACACACATATTTTATATTCGTGTTTCTTTACTTTTGAAGAAGGCCCACCTAACACGGGTTTTGAGCTTAACGGGTGGGGGGATGACCTGATACATGATTACCTCAAGGCCATTTCATTCAACAATCGGATTGCCGTATTATATAGCAATAAAGATTACGGATGTGAGTGGGATTACGATTTTCGAAACAAACGTTTTTTAGCTAAAGATAACACCCAATTTGCCATCAATATTATCACCTATGCTTTAAGTATTTAACCAAGAGTCACCCTGTAAAGCAGCAAGATCAATAAGTTTCCATCGTCGAAGGTGAGTCTAGCATGGTTACCATTAGGCAGCCGCAGATATTTCACCCAGCTCCGAAAAAGATTGAAGATTTTTTCAGTTACATCAGTAAAAAAGGAGAAATCCCGAAAGATATAATTCTTGATGGATGGTAAAAGATGAAAATAATTGAAGGCTTAGGCAACAAAATCTAATAAACTTAAAGTTGTTTATTTGATTAAAGCTCCCAATATATTTAGAAATCTAAATCTAGTTTTCTTTCAAAATCTTCATCTGTTTTTTTCCCGATGCCGGGATACAACATGCTCATCAGACCAATACTGTACGGATTTAATATTATGGTTCTCCCGTTGCGCGCTTACAGCTTGCGAAATACTTGCGCTCATGGCTACGGCTATGGCCGGCTACAGTTGCATTTATAATTTAACATCAGCTAAATGAGAAAATTGGTTAAATATCTTTTGTATTCTAAGAGCCTATTTACGTTTAGCCATTCATCTTTTCAAAACAGGTGACCTGCGTTGCTTCTCTATCACTCAACCGGCTTCCCTTTTACTTATAACTAATCAGTTTTAACACGTTTATATTCTTCTGATTTCTCCACTTCTTTACGACGTGTTTTTTCATCCCTTCCACCAAAATTACAGGCCTTTTGACTGGTTATTTTTGTTAACTCCCCATTGCCTATTGGGTGTTTTACCCAGTTCAAACTCCATTTCTCCGCCTTTCATCAACTCCTCATATGTGATGTAATTTCTTGCTAAAGAGGCACCATTAAGCTTTATGGACTGGATATAAGGATAATCAATTGGTGATTGATCACACTTCACTTTCCAAGCTTTATTGCCGGGAAGATTAATCTGATATATTTGATAAAGGGGAGTCGTCAGCTGATATTCTCCCGCCAAAGGATTCACTGGATAAAACCCCAAAGCCGCAAAAACATACCATGCAGACATTTGACCTGCATCGTCATTACCACTTAAACCACCTGGCCCATCACTGTATTCCTCCTTTAGGATTTGCCGTACCCGTTCCTGTGTTTTCCAGGGAGCACTTGTGTAATTGTAGAGGAACGGGATTTGATGACCGGGTTCATTTCCATGCCAATACCCCCCACCTGCAAACAATTGATCGAGACTTTTTTCTAAAGCCTGCCGCCCCCCCATTAGTTTAGCTAAGCCGGGAATATCTTGCGGGACATAAAAGGTATATTGATGAGGGGTTCCCTCTGTAATATAAGGTTCACGCTGATCACCATGAAAGGGCTTATACCAAGAGCCATTCTCATAACGCCCTCTTACCATTCCAACCTGTTTATCAAAAATCATTTGATAATTCTTGGCACGCTTTAATAGTTCATTATAATCGGCAGACTTTCCCAAAGCGTTCGCAAACATGGCCAATGCGTAATCATCGTATGCATATTCTAACGTTCGGCTTACCTGCTCCTTTTTATGGAAAGCAACAGGCACACTATCTTCCATCGGGATATAACCATATTTTAAGTAGGACTGCAATCCTCGCCTACCCTTTCCTTGATAATAGTCTAAAGAATCTGCCACCATAAAGGCGTTTTTATACATTAAGCGATAAGCCTCTTCGACGTCGAAATCTCGTATTCCTTTTAGATAAGCAGAAGCAATAACCGAAGTAGCATGATCGCCAATCATAGCAGCTGTATAACTATTCCAGCATGGAAATATTGGCAACCATCCACCTTGCCGACCTTTATCTACTAGTGACGACACCAAGTCATTTACCAAAGTAGGTTTTAATATTTCAAGCAGTGGTATTTGTGCTCTATAAATGTCCCACATAGAAAAATCGTCATAATAGTCTCCTTTACTTACTTTTATTGTGTTCTTTGAGGCAAATGCTGGATACTGACCATCGACATCATTAAACAATCTTGGGTGTTGCATAGCATGATACAAGCCAGTATAAAAGACACGGTTCTGTTGGCTAGTGGCGTGCCCAATTTCTATTTTACTTAAGGCAAGTTCCCAAGTTTGCTTTGTTTCCTGCTGAATAGTTGAGAAATTCCAACCAGGAATCTCTTTTACCAAATTTTTATAAGCATTTTGTGTGCTTGTGAATGATGTACCCATCTTTATGCTGATACATTCTCCTTTCTTAAGATAAAAGCCAATATAGACCCCCACACTTCCATCACCCCGTATCTTTTTAGATTGGACGATTTTATCTTTTTTAAAGGCACCGCTGATAGTCGCTTTTTTATCTGTTAGCATGTAAAAATGGCCGTCAAATCCTGCGTATTCGCCCCACCCTTGGTAAATACGATGTACAGGATTAGTTCCGATTATTGCATCTCCATCTACTGTTAAGTTACCTTCCGCTTCATCGCTATTAGCATTTACCAGTAGATAAACACTATCGGAAGCCAAGGCTGTTACATGTATCATTCCAGCTCTTGCACTTCCAGTCATCTCTACCTGCAAGTTATAATGATCTAATTTAACCTGGTAATGGGCAGGGCCACTTACTTCATTATTATGGGTAAACACACTTTCAGGTTTTTCTAAGGCCAAAGCTAAGGATCCACTAACAGGCATCACCGTGAAGCTCCCATAATCTTGCGTACACGAACCACTTAACCAATGTGTAGCACGAAAGCCATTAATCAGGGAATCGGTATAATAATAGGGTGCTATACATTTTCCTTCTGTTTTTCTTGTTTGAGGAGTCCACTGTGTCATAGCAAATGGGGGCGCAACCGATGGAATGGTATTAGCGTATTGCTCAGAACTAGCTTCACTGTGTTTCTGAGCTGCGGCAGTTGTACTTGCCGCCGTCCCGGCCAATGGTTGCACGTAATCCAACAGTGACGCGCCTTGCTGGCCAAAACAGTATATGCTTCCTAGAAAAGCGGTTAAGAAAGCAGAAAAAAAATATTGGACTTTCATGAGAATTATTATCTGTAAATAACCGATTCCACTCAGAATACGGCAAAGCAATACTAGAAGCTAATTGCTTAATAGCTTATTAAAAACATGCATAGATTAATGAACACACTTAAAAAGAATTATTATGTGTAATGACTAACGATTAGTACAAATCTACTTATACTTGCGATCTGTCAAAATAACGTTTAATATTTTTTTACTTAATCGTTTTCGTAACAACAAAAATTTAAGCCCTGTTTTGAGAAAAGCAAAAAAACCTATCCAATTTATAATTCCACACTTAATTCGCCAAAATTCTTAAAAAAGGAAAATAACTACTACCTTTGCGACCGTTATTTTTACAAGATATCGCAAGACCCGACTTAACGAAAGCGATGGTCTAAATGCGGATAAGGGTTTGAATCGGGACTTCGCAGATTGCATTCATTTATGTTAAAACCTAATCATTACGGTTAGGATAGTTAAAATTTACAAGCATGTTAAATTTAGTTTTATTTGGTCCTCCAGGAGCCGGAAAAGGCACACAATCTCAAAAACTCATTGAAAAGTATCAACTGGTTCACCTATCTACCGGAGATATTTTGCGCGGAGAAATTACCCAAGGCACGTCTCTTGGCATCGAAGCCAAGAAGCTAATGGACGACGGTAAATTAGTTCCAGATGAGGTTGTGATTGGTATGATCAGTAACAAACTAGACAACAACAGTGCTGCCAAGGGATTCATTTTTGATGGTTTTCCGCGCACTGTTGCGCAAGCAGAAGCACTTGATTCTTTGTTGGCCTCTAAAAACGAGCAAATTTCCGGTATGATTGCGCTACAAGTAGAGGAAGCCGAATTAGAAAAACGCCTATTAATAAGAGGAAAAGAATCTGGCCGCCCCGATGACGCTAACCCGGAAATTATTAAAAAGCGTATTGTTGAATATAATAGCAAAACAGCTCCGGTAGCTAACTATTATGAACAACAAGGAAAACTCAAAAATATTAATGGCGTAGGTTCAATTGATGAAATATTCAGCAACATATGTCAAGTAATTAATAATTATTAATAGCATTACCTATCCATGGCACAGGGTTCAAATTTTGTTGATTACGTTAAAATCTGCTGCCGTTCTGGCCATGGAGGGGCAGGCTCCGCACACCTACATCGTGACAAACACACCGCTAAGGGTGGTCCTGACGGTGGAGATGGCGGAAGGGGCGGCCACATTATACTCAAAGGCAACAGCCAGCTATGGACGCTTCTGCATCTTAAATACCGCAAACACATCATTGCCGAACAAGGAGGCCCAGGCCTAGCAGCGCTTCAGCACGGGAAAAATGGAGATGATGAGATCTTAGAGGTTCCCTTAGGAACAATTGCCAGAAATGCTGAAACAGGCGAAATTCTCTTTGATATCACCGAAGACGGTGAGACAAAAATTCTTACCGCTGGTGGTCGCGGCGGACTAGGAAATTGGCATTTTAAAGGCCCTACTCAGCAAACACCTCGTTTTGCACAACCTGGTGAGCCAGGCAAAGAGGAGTGGATGATTTTAGAACTTAAGATCTTGGCGGATGTGGGGCTTGTAGGTTTTCCTAATGCTGGGAAGTCAACCCTTTTGTCGGTTGTTTCTGCAGCAAAACCTGAAATTGCCGATTATCCCTTCACCACAATTGTGCCCAACTTAGGCATCGTGTCTTATCGTGATAATAAGTCATTCGTTATGGCAGATATACCGGGTATAATAGAAGGAGCCTCCGAGGGAAAAGGTTTAGGATATCGTTTTTTGCGACATATTGAAAGGAACTCGGTGCTTCTCTTTATGGTTCCAGCAGACACTAATCGAACGATCGCAGCCGAATACAAGATATTGCTACATGAGCTCACTGCTTACAACCCAGAACTATTAGATAAGCCTCGATTATTAGCGATAACAAAATCAGATTTACTCGATGAAGAGCTCCAAAACGAAATGGAAAAGGAGTTACCTAAAGACATAAAACATATTTTTATATCGTCTGTCGTTCAAAAAGGAATTGCTCCGCTAAAAGATCTTATTTGGCAGGCCATCAACAGTTAATTTCCATCATTTACGTAAACGAAAAGCTAGCACTACTCCCGCTTATAAGATTTAAGCTTCACGATAAGCACTAAGCTTTCTACACCTCCCGTTACAGACGCCAAGCTTTTGACTTCTAACGCCTTTGCTTCTTTCAAAGCACACTTTTTGAAGAACTTATTAATATTCGCTCTTGCTTTAAGGTGAAGAAAACCAAGTACGAACAATTTGCTTATAACCACTATCCAGAGTACATTCACATCACCATTATAATACAATATCATCGAAAATGGTATTGCATAAATAATCTAGAATTTCGTCACATCATTCCTATTTTAAAGTATTAAAAAGTACAATGATACTTAATTTAATAAAAAAATCAGATTTCCCTATGGCTTTGTCAACCTTACACGATGTGAATTATTTTGATCATCTTTAACTTCCAACATTAGCCTTTGTTTTTTTGACAAGTACAGCAATCCATTTAATTTCCTACGATTTGTTAATAGATCACTAGATTCAATGCCATTAATTCTTTCAACAATCGCATTTTCTTTAGTTTTTCCTTTCATGCCGGGCAAAACAGGGAACTTAATTCTCAAGCATCCAGCATGATCAAATCCCATCATTAAACCACCCATAACAAAATCCTGCGGATAGTTAAAAGTATGATTTGGTGATAGATAAATAACCTTTTTTAAAAGATCAATCACGAAATTATAACGACTGATCAAGCGAGAACCTAGCGAACCATCTGTAACAGTTTTCCAATTTCTATTATGGTTCTCCGCACCCATTAAGTTGATGGGAACATCCGCTAACGATAGATTTGAACCCAAAGCAAGGGAGTTAGCAATTCCACCATAAGTGGTTGACTTTATTCCCATACTTGTTGTCACACTGGTATAAAGAGGTTTAAAGCCATTTGTTAACAAGTTGTTTTTCAACACAAAGGGTGTAAATGCTAATAAATTATAACGCGCTCCTGTATCAAAAAAGAAGCTTCCATTTACATTTTTACCTTTAGCAAGATCCAGTCCCACAGACATTAAAATATTGCCAGGCACTTTCACCGGTATCGCAATAGCATGCTCTTCGGGCTCATAGTATCCAAAGTCGTAAAGTGATAATTCATTTTTATCATAATTCACTTTTACGATAAAGTGTTTGGCTAACGTATTGCCGATAACCCCATCTGCGCGTTTGTGATAATTATTAATAAGCGCAATGTGTTGCCCAGGCAAGGCCAGTTTCCCAAGATATAGGGTATTTTCCGTTGCTATATCAATGTGCCGATGCCCTCCTAAGACGGTTATTTGCTTTGTTTGGTGAGGCATTATACCTAAAGAATCAGCTAAATCTTCAGATAAAGCCATGCCGTCGGCACCGGTATCAAATAACAAACGCAAAATACGTTTATTGTTATTTAAGGTAACGTTTAGTATGATGGCTCCATCATCATTCTCAAAGGGAACTGTAATTCGATGTTTTGCAATTAAGCTTCTATCCATACCAAACAACTTATCAAACTGTTCAAGGTAACGTATTTTTCCACTTTTATCCAAGATCATATGATTAGTATCTAACAATTTGCCACGATTATAGAAACTTATTTTTAAGAACGTTAAATCATATTTACGCGTTACAGATCTCAATACGATTGAATCGGCAGGATAGTTCTTTAGTATTTGTGAGAGCATGTCTTCTGTCGCCGGCGTTTGGCATGCAGCTATACTAAAATCTGTGGAAAGAAACGGTTTAATTATTATAGGATCTTTGTATTTAAATATTTGCTTAAGGGCAGTTAAAGAGTTTTTTGTAGAAATAAGGTCTTGAGCAGATAGCTGAGGAAAGGTACATATGAAACAGATTAACGTAGCGACTAATATTCTACATGTGACAATCATTATCGCATCTAACGTAAAACAATGATTTACATTCTGACCGTAAACCCTGAGATTAAATAAAGCAAATATAGGCAATTATTCACTTTCTAATTTAAGAAATGGCAAACCTATCAAAACACTTGCTTGATACTTTTGATTTTAAACTTAAAAATCATCAATTCTTCTCCTCGTCGAATTAAAAGAGAAACTTCCTTTTTAGGCCGCTGAAGTGCTTTTTTATACTTTGCAAAATCTAAACTAAAATCGCCATTCACCGCTAGCAGCAAATCATCCTCCTTCAACCCTGCCAATGCGGCCGGCGAATCCTTTGCAACTCCTCCAATCTCGATATTACCGTGAATAAGTTGCAAGTCTAATCCTGAATAGGCATAGTCAAAGCGGTCCCTAAAACTGTTATTGGGCGTAAGGTGAATGTCGCCCTTAGCATAGTTATAAATGACGTTAAACCGTCTAAAAATATCGTTGCCGATAAGTCCGCCTAAATAAGGGTAGGATGTAACGTCAAAAACATCATCGAATATTAGGGTTGGGACGTGTTTAAATTTATAAGGACCAAATTTCAGTTCTTTGATTACGGTAAGGTCCATTTGAATTTTCCCACCCAAACCATGGCCCTCTTTTGGCCAAAGTTTTCTATTCCATGCCAATAAGCTACTATCTTCCACGAACTCCTTTGAAAGCATCACACAAACCCCTGCTCCAATATCATGCAAAAAACGTGCATTAATCGGCCGTTTATCCTTTAATGAAGCGCCGTGTACAACTAAACTCTTAATATTAGGCTTAAGTAGAAAGCCTCCTTTCGGGTACCGCATCGTACCTTTAGAGCAGATTTCTATAACACTTTCGTCATAATTAATCTTGATAATATATCTACTAAAAAGGGAATAACCGATGATGCCATCCACTCTGACCCCATAAACACTGGATAAGAAAGAATAATCATTGATATGAAAGTTTAAGCTATCTACTGTAAACGCCGGAAAATTTAGGTGTTGATTGTAAAGAAAACTCACTTCCTTAATACCAGCCACTCCTCTTATTCTTACAGAAGTTGGTGTTGGGTCTAAGCCCAAGTAAACAACCGTCGACGAATCTAATGAAATGCCACCACTTCCGGTGTCCAGAATAAAATTGAGTGAATCTACCTCATTATTCAACGTTGCCTGTACAACCACCACTCCTCCTATTAGTGTTTTGAATGGTAATTTACAAAGCACTTCTGAGGGTGAAGGTACAATTTCTTCCTGTGCCAATGTAGGGGTGTACGAAACTACCAAATAGGTTAAGCATACAAAAGCAAAGAAGACGCGCATTTTAGCAAGTATTATAATCGGTTAAGATAAAGTTAAAAAATAATCAGGCATTATCAAAATAAAAACAGGCCAATAATCGGGGAGATTAGAGGCCTGTTTAACCAATTATAAACCTAAATTATGAAAGCACAAAATTAGCAATAAAAAAATGAAAACACAAATATTTTCAAAAGACCATTATCTTTTTAAAAAAAATACGGAAAGATAAGTGTATATTAAACATTTATAAAACCTTAAAACCCACCGATAACGTATAAATACCTGCTTTTTGCTCAAATCCTTTATTTAAATCAGTAAAGCCTCTACTATAACGAGCATCTATTGTTATACTTCCCAAATCAACTCCAGCATTAAACACACCTCCAAGATTGAATTTCTTAAAATCAAAATCTTTTAATTGACTCGGCTCGCTTAAGTTGTAATTCAAGTCGGGACCGATTGAAAGTCTAAAATTTAGATTTTCAGTATCAATCACCTTATAACCAACCATAAGAGGCAGATTAAGCTGGTTAAACTTCGGATCAAATTTCCTGCCTTGGTGTTCAAACTCACCAGAAAAATGCACAAAGTTAATTTCAGGCTGAAAAAACACTTGATAACCAATTCTAGCAAAGGCACCGGCCGAAAAGCCCATCTTTCCGGTTTCTTCTTTCAGATCTTTCAATCCCGAAGGCAAGTTGGCATAATTAGCTCCTGCTTTCACGCCAAACGTTAAACCCTCAGTTTGTGCTTTCGTCACTCCATTAGCAGCAATCACCATTAAAACAGCTGCCGTCAACATTTTGAACATGCTCATAAATATTTATTTTTAATTCTTAGCTATGACAGTTGAAGAATGGCTTCCCCCTATCCATTTTTTTTTTATTTTCGCAAGTATGGCAAAATTCATTAATATCAAATCATTCCAAGAATTTCTTCGATCGGGTACATCAGGCGGAATTATTTTAATACTATGCGTAATTGCGTCTCTTTGCATCGCAAATTCCAGCTGGAACACTGCTTTCAATCAATTACTTGAAACAAAGATTGGCTATCATTCAACCGCGCTTCATCTTGAATATCCTGTCATCTTATGGATTAACGACGGGTTGATGGCTATCTTCTTTTTACTTGTGGGATTAGAAATCAAACGTGAACTTATTGAAGGTGAGTTAGCCACAATAAAAAAGGCTAGTCTGCCAGTATTTGCTGCTATTGGAGGTGTCATTGTGCCTGCTTTAATTTATTTTTCTTTTAATAAAGGGACGGAATTTGAAGGAGGATGGGGTATTCCAATGGCAACCGATATCGCTTTTGCACTAGCAATTATTACATTACTAGGCAAGAGAGTGCCCTCTTCTTTAAAAATATTTCTCGCTGCCTTAGCTATTGTTGATGATCTGATAGCCATACTTGTCATAGCGATCTTTTACTCATCATCTTTAGA
>DATMSZ010000257.1:0-12861 GCA_035565175.1 Pseudosphingobacterium sp. | reverse complement strand
CTTTACTTCCCTTGTAAATAGTTATCTTTAATGACTAAGCTCAGATAAATTGCATTAAAAAATCAATTTATCTAAGTTTGCAGTAAAGTACTAAAAAAATTGAACAAACTAACATTAAAATACGAATTAGACATTGATTTTAATTTGATAGCAATTACTTCACCGTTAAAAGATTATAGGCTATGCTATTATATTAATAAAGTTACAGGCCTTGATCTATATAAGGTTGAAGATCATGAAATTTGGTTTGAGAGCCAGCGGCCTACATATTTTGGACGATACACGCACGAAGACGTAAACAACGACACATTTTATTTTCTTTTAAACAACAAAGGTGTCGAAGGGGGAGTATTGATTCCTGAAATGAAGGTGACTGATTTCTTTTTACTGGTTAAGAACGCGATTGATGAAGAACTGCTCCAGTGGCAAATAACCCAAATAAATAATCTTGCAGATGTGGTGGTTGCTTCAGAAATAGACCCACATAAATTGAAATCCAAGGAAAATTTAGTATTTTAGCTTGATAATGATTTTATTACCTTTGCATGTGTATTTTTTACACTATAGATATGCAAATTAAACTGAACGTATCTTCCTTTATGCGGAACATTTACTATAAAAGGCAATTAGAATATTAACATTTATTTAAATGGGTATGTGTTATAATTTCAATATAACCTTATTCAAAAGCTATTAAAACAAACTTATCAAATGAAAAAAGTTCATAAGAGAACTAAAATTGTAGCCACTTTAGGCCCTGCTTCAGCTCCAAAAGAAATTTTAAGCAGCTTAATTGAAAAAGGCGTGGATGTTTGCCGCCTTAATTTTTCTCATGGTAGTCAAGAGGACCATCTCAAAGTAATTAATACCATCAAAGAAATTAATGCGGAGCATCATTTAAATGTAGGCATTCTTGCAGATCTACAGGGCCCGAAAATCAGGATTGGAAAAATGAAAGAGGGCGGTGCCATCTTAATAAATGGTAAAACGCTGCGTATCACCACCAATGAATTGATTGGCAACGAAGAAGAAATCTACATAACCTATCAGGAATTTCCAAAAGATGTAACTGAAGGAGAAATTATTCTTTTAGATGACGGAAAAATTCAGCTTCGTGTTCTAAATACAAACAACGAAGATACCGTAAATTGTGAAGTAGTACACGGTGGTGTTCTTACTTCTCGCAAAGGTGTTAACCTTCCCAACACAAAGGTCTCCATTCCTAGTTTAACCGAGGAAGACCTTGATAACCTTAATTTCGTATTAAATTACGATGTTGAGTGGATCGGGATGTCATTTGTTCGAACGGCAGAAGATATCATCCAGTGCAAAAAGATCATCGCTGAAAAAGGAAAAACAGCTCGCATTATTGCAAAAATAGAAAAGCCGGAAGCCATTGAAAACATAGATAGTATTATCGCTGCTACCGATGGTGTAATGGTTGCGCGTGGAGATTTAGGTGTAGAGATTCCTATGGAGCAAGTTCCCTTATTGCAAAAAATGATTGTACAAAAATGTAGAGATGCATCTAAGCCGGTAATTATTGCTACGCAAATGCTTGAAAGCATGATTACTACTCCAAGACCTACTCGGGCTGAGGTAAATGATGTTGCTAACTCTGTGTTAGACGGGGCTGATGCAGTGATGTTAAGTGGAGAAACCTCTGTAGGCGAGTTTCCGGAGATTGTTATTGAAACGATGACCAAGATCATAAAGAATGTAGAAGGTACGGCCTATCCTTACTTCGCTTCTAGAAAATCCAATCGTAATCTATCTACTTCGATACCGGATTCAATCTGCGCCTCTTCCGTATATCTTACACAGCAAGTGAGAGCAAAAGCAATCGTAGCAATGACTTCTTCTGGTTACACTGCTTTCGAAATTTCAAGCCATCGCCCTGATTCGGATATTCATATCTTTACAGGTAATCAATCCCTCTTAAATACCTTAAGCTTACTTTGGGGAGTAAGAGGTTTTTACTACAATGGGGAAGAGAGTACCGACTCTTCGATTGCTGATGTAAATTCACGATTAAAAACGGAAGGATTGGTTACTGCAGGAGATTTAGTAGTGAACACGGCATCTATTCCTATTAGTGAAAAAGGAAGAACGAACATGATTAAAGTATCAGAGATTGTTTAAAATCATCTCTTTCTAAAAACTAAAGTGTTATCATAAGTAATTTGTTTATGATAACACTTTAGTTAACACCATTTCATTTTCCAACCTTTGCGCTTTTGTTTGAACATTTTTATTGTGTACTTGATCTGAAGCAGCTACTTCCGCTTGTTTATCTTTATCCGACCGATATACAAGAACGTCCTCTTGATCCTTAATAAGAAAATCGTAAGGGCCTCGTCCACTCATCAATTTTACAAAAACAGGTAAGCATTCAAAAAATATAAAAAGTAGTCCTATAAATTGAATTGCCCAATAGGTGCTATCATTGATCTTTCCATCCCTTGAATATTTTAGTTGCCCCAGCGCAGCATTTCTATCGGCAAAACCGGCTAAATTAACTAAACTATCTAACTGTTTTCCCGTAGCCAATCGCTCGTCAAAAAGCCCATCTATTTTCTTCCTTTTGTTAATAAATTGCTCTTGTTCATCGATCCGCTGTTGCAATCTATTAAAGTGCTGTTCTCTATTATCTAAGTCTGCCTCCTTACGTTTGGCGTAAGGACCATAGCCCATTATCCCGGAAGTCTCGGTGGTTTTGTTTCCAAAGATCTCATAATTTAGCTTTTGCCGATCTGACTTTAGTCTATTTTGTAAAGAATCACTTTCCTTCCTCAGTAAATATAATTTATCAAGTTCAACCTTGTACTTATGGTCGAAGGTTACATTTAACGTATCGATCTTGGATCGTTGTAATTGAAGGTAATTCGTCTTTAGTTGTTCCGTAATTTCCTTATCAAATATCTTAAGCTCTAATGGTCTCGAAATGACGATGCCAATTAGAATGGCTAAGGCAATTCTAGGTGTTGCTTGCAGGAATTGCTTTGCAGGTGATGCATTTTTATTAATAGAAGAAACAATGTAACGATCCATATTAAATATGGATAGTCCCCAAATCAAACCGAACGTTAGAGCAATAAGCACCGCTAGTGCACTTCCATTAAAAACAAAATACATGGCATAGGCCCCTGCTAAAGTAGCAAATAATCCCGTAAAGAATATGGTTGCTCCAATACCGAAATACTTACTGTGCTCCGACGGCGATTTTAATAGAGTAGGTATGTGTACCCCACTACAAAACCAAAAGAACTTATTGATATTCATTGGAATAATTACGTTTTTTTATGTAGATAAAGTCTCAATACCTTAAATTTATTTAATCCCCTCGTGTACCTATAAGCCGCTTTTCATCGAAAAGGTATACCGGCCAGGAAGGTGAAGCGCAAGCGATTTTTTCTTCCAAATACTAGGTATCTAGCGCAGCAGATGTTCCACCTTAAAGGTATGCTAACAGCTTTTCAAAAGCCATTCCCCTTGATGCTTTTAACAAAATCAGGGAGCCTTTTAAGGGCGCTAGCTTTAATGCTTCGATGGCTTCTTCTGCGGAACTATAAAATTCTGAACGATCAATTTTATTGTTATTTTTTTGTTCATAAAATTCGCGTCCGACAAATATTTTTCTGTTTAAGTGCATTCCTTGCACTTGTTTTATAATTTGATTATGCTCGGCAGCGGATTCATCTCCAAGCTCAAACATATCACCTAATATAACCGCTTTATTGTTGGATGTTAAACTTTCCAGATTCTCTAAAGCGGCAGACATGCTACTGGCGTTTGCGTTATAATAATCACAGATAACAGTGTTGTTTGCCGTTTCACTAATCTGAGATCGATTGTTTGTTGGTAGATAATTAATAAGGCCTTTGTTAATTTCTTCAGAGCTCAAGCCAAAATGAAGCCCTACCGCTATGGCTGCCAAAACATTCTCCATATTATAGGATCCCGTAAGGTTTGTTTGCACCTTTTCCTCTTTACAGCCGTTACTTTTTAAGCTGCTCCACGATAATGCGATGGTAGGATTAGACGAAACAAGAGTCCCGCTAATATGATTAGCCTGATTGTAACCGTATGTAATAATTTCTTTGAACGATCGATTATTGGCCATATTCAATAATAAACTGTTATCCGCCTGCAGAAAAAGTACACCGCCGCTCTTCTCCAACCAGTCATACAGTTCACCTTTCGCTCTTTTGACTCCATCAAAGCTGCCAAAGCCCTCTAAATGGGCTTTCCCTACATTTGTTATTAATCCCAATGTTGGCTTTGCAATTTCACATAAAAATCCAATCTCACCTACATGATTGGCCCCCATTTCTATAATTGCTACTTCAATGTCAGGTGTAATATCGAGCATACTGAGGGGTACACCTATGTGATTGTTCAAATTTCCTTTCGTAGCATAGGTTTTAAATTTAACGGATAGCACAGCATGCAAAAGTTCTTTCGTTGTTGTCTTCCCATTGGTTCCGGTAACTCCAACAATTGGGATATTAAGCTTGCTTCTATGGTATTTAGCAAGTTCCTGTAAGGTTTCCAACACATTCTCTACAAGAATATATCGATCGTCTTTCTTATAGGACACCTCGTCTATAACTGCTAGCGTAGCACCGAGCGATAAAGCTTGTTCCGCGTATTCATTTCCGTTAAAATTTGCCCCTTTTAGAGCAAAAAAAATCGATCCCGGCGTAATCTTCCTAGTGTCGGTAGAAATTTTTGGGCTTTTAACAAAAGCATCATAAAGAGCTGCAATCCTCATATAAGCATTTTTTTGGCTAATTTACAGAATCAGAGAAGTTAATGCCAATACTTTATAGGCATATTAAACAATACCATTAATTACTTTACTTTTTCACCTATCACACTGTCTGCGTCTAACACGGTATCCTTATTTTTCTCCTTTTCTTCAAGCTCCTCACGTTCAATTGCTGTGCATTTTAAACCATCTTCTGTCATCATCCATTCGGTATATCCATCTCTTTCGCTTTCGGGATACAGATCTCTACATTGCCATGTTGGCAGATTTCTTATATATCTATCAGATTCATTGCTTATATATAATTTACAACCTACCGGTAACAACATTTTAATATTTACTTCCTGGTCCCGCATTAGTTCTCCTTTGGGTAATGTTGCATGGCTATCAAAAGTTAGATGTTGTTCATGCTGGTTCATTTCATAACGCATGCGTTCAGCTCTTTTAGCGGCCACATCAAAATCTCTTCCACTAGCTCTGTATTCTTGTATGAGCTTGGCTTGCGTGCCGGTCTCCGCTTTAATGATGTTTATGTCGATAGATCGCATATTTTTAAATTTCCCTTTTCTCTTATTCAATCTAATGATGGTACTAATAGAGTCTAGATCCTTAGACATTGTATCTATCTTTTTGATCATATTTACATCATTCACTTCCAAATAGTATTGAGGATAGGGGCTTAGCATTCGCTCTTGAACTACTGTAGCATCTTCGGCAAAATCCTCTGCTGTTTTAACGCCATAATAACCTATAAAGCCCGCAGCAGTTAACCAAACAATCAGTAATGTAAATGCCACATAGTTTCCAATGAAGCTTCTATGGAAAATTATTCTAACGGCCAGAGAGATCAACGCTACAAGTGGAATAGCCACAACCAAAAATGCTGCAATCAACCCTCCTGTAAGATACTGTCCGTCAATAAACCAGGTAGGCCCTTCGGGACCGAAGCCTGAAATTCCATCGCTCCAAAAGCCAAACGTCAAAATGCAAAACAACAATGCTACCAGCGAAACACAGAGCATAAAGATAATAAACACTCCCAGCACCTTAAAAAGTCCTTTAAATGCTTTACCTATCAAAACGAACAGTTGTTCTAATCCATCACCCATTCTGTTTAGGCCGGGTTTAATTCTTTCCCCGGCCATAGTAAAATTTCCCCGGAGGCCCTCCATTTCCTCCTCAAAATTCCTTTTAAAATTTTGCAGATTTGGGGCTTCTCCCCGCATGGCCATTCTATCGGCACGCGTTTTAGCTTTAGGAACTACAATCCACAATATTATATAAATCAGGAAACCAGTTCCAGCGACAATAAATAGCAGTACCATCGCCAAGCGTATCCACAAAGCTTCTATATCTAAATAGTGTCCTAATCCTGAACAAACTCCTCCAAAGACCTTATCATCTGGATCCCTAAAAAGCTTTCGGGTATCGGTAGATCCCGTTTCATAGAAGGATTCTTCCCGTGTCTTTTCTTCTTGGTCCGGATCAATATCAAAATCACTTACCTTTCCCATCTGAGCACAAACTTCATTCACATCCAGCATCGTGATTACCTCTTTTTTACCAGTGATAACCCGCTCACTAAACATCTCTGCAATTCTATTCTCTATATCGCCAACAATCTCGTTACTCCCCTCTGTATTGGCGAAGTGTTTTTTCACATCAATCATATAGGATCGAAGTACTTCATAAGCATCCTCTTCTATATGAAAAACAATGCCGTTTATATTGATGATTATTGTTCTATTCATGACTTATTTTATATTAAAGGTTGATATCTTTATTTTCTTCTACTTTTTGCTGACTCGAGGTAGATCTATTTACCGCAAATACTAGTTCGTTCCATGTATCATCTAAGGCTTTTAAAACATCCGTCCCGGCCGGCGTTATCTGGTAATACTTCCTGGGCGGACCAGAACTTGATTCTTTCCATATATAACTAAGTAGCTCATTATTTTTAAGTCTGGTTAAAAGAGGATATAGTGTACCCTCCACCACCAATAAGCGCGCGGCTTTCAGCTCACCGATGATATCTGAGGCATAGATTTCCCCTCGGGAAATTATTGAAAGAATACAGTATTCCAATATTCCTTTCCTCATTTGGGTCTGTGTATTTTCTACTATCATAATACAAAGATATATGTTTTGTTAGGTATTATGCAATACATAGTAGCTTGCAAAAGAACATGAAATAATTAAACCGCTGATAATGAGTAATATAATTTTTAATTATCCATTATTTAGTATTTAGCGCAACAGTATCTTCGCAAGCGAAAAAATTTTTTCCTACGCCGAACGCTTTTTTTATTATTAATTAGAGACAGAATAGTGTATTTTTCACACAATTCTATTTGCTTTTTACTATTCCATCCAATACATTTACAAATTAAAAATCTTTATAAACAAAAGCATGAATAAAGCCGTTAACCTTAAGCAATCCTTTTTTGATATATTTCAGCACGAACCACTCATTGTTAGATCGCCTGGTAGGGTAAACTTAATAGGTGAACATACCGATTATAATAACGGATTAGTGCTACCTGCTGCAATTAACAAAAATGTTTTTTTTGCCATTGCAAAAAACAATAGCAACAGGATAAGGCTTCATTCAATAGATTTGAACGACTCCTATGAAACCTCGCTTGATAGTATAACGAAAACCGAAAAACTATGGCCAGATTATATACTGGGAGTAATAGAGCAACTTCAATTAAATAACTACGCAATCACGGAGGGCTTTGACATTGCTTTCACTGGAGACATCCCGCAAGGTGCAGGGTTATCCTCTTCGGCAGCCTTGGAATGTGCTACGGCCTTTGCTCTCAGTGAGCTCTTTGGTTTAAATATTTCGAAATTAGATATCGCTCTTTTTTCACAAGCGGCAGAGAATCAATTTGTAGGAGTAAATTGTGGCCTCATGGATCAATTTGCAAGCGTATTTGGCAAAGAGCAGCATCTTATAAAGCTCGATTGTGCCGATTATTCTTATGAATATATCCCCTTTAACACAACAGATATTAAGATTCTTCTTCTTGACACACAAGTTAAACATTCTTTGGCTTCCTCTGCCTATAATGAACGCAGACAGCAATGTGAAGAGGGGGTAAGACTGATTAATATTCACCACCCCGAGGTGAAAAGTTTAAGGGAAGCAACAGAGAGTCAGCTCTTAACTTATGTTAAACCAGTAAGTCAAGTAATTTATAACAGATGTTCTTACGTTGTAGCTGAAATAAACCGATTAAAGCAAGCTTGCGAAGACTTGAAAAAAGATGACTTCATTTCCTTTGGAAAGCGCATGTTTGAAACACACGAAGGGCTGCAGCATTTATATGAGGTAAGTTGCAAAGAACTTGATTTGTTAGTGGAGTTAGTAAAGGATAATCCGGATATCTTGGGGGCTCGGATGATGGGAGGTGGTTTTGGTGGATGTACCATAAATTTAGTGAAAGCCGACAAAGCGGAAGAGATAGCCAAAGAAATTGTTTCATTATATAAGCAAAAAACGGGTGTCGATATTCCCTTCTATATTGCAGAAATAAATCAAGGTACAAGCATTGCTAATCAAAACTAAAATGGTTCATTATTCGCTACCAGTTCTGAACAACTTTAAAAAAAAGCAGAAAAATAAAAGTACTGCACTTATTATATTAAAAAACAATCGGGGGATGCAGGTGGCGCTCACCAATTATGGTGCACGGATTGTCAGTATCATCGTACCTGATAAAAATGGAATTTCAACAGATGTTGTCTTAGGTTTTAACTCGATTGACGAATACTTCGCGGCAGATGAGATTTATCATGGTGCCACGATTGGACGTTATGGCAATCGCATTTCACACGGACGGTTTACATTAAATGGAACGGCTTACACTATTGAGCCCAATAATGGCAATAATGCTCTTCATGGTGGAAAAAATGGATTCCATCATCAAATTTGGGACAGACGTTTAAATAATCCCAATCAAGTTACATTTTACTATGTTTCACCTGATGGTGAAGAAGGTTTTCCAGGAACACTAAACACATCCGTCAGCTATCTATTAACCGACAACAATGAAGTCGAGATTCGTTACCAGGCCACAACGGATAAGGATACTATTGTTAACTTAACGAATCATGCTTATTTTAATCTGGACGGAGAAGGGAAAGGCGATATACTCGATCATATAATAACGCTTAAATCCAATCACTATGTTCCAATCGATGATCAGCAGATTCCAACCGGTGAAATAAGTACAGTAACTGGTACACCCTTTGATTTCAACCAACCCAAAGTAATATCAAAAGACATACATAAAAAAGATACGCAACTGGAAAACGGAGGAGGGGGATACGATCACACGTTTGTTATTATACCTAGCCTCTGCGATGGTAAACATGCCATTGCCACGGCTTATTCAAATAAAAGTGGTATCAAACTGGAAGTACTCACTACAGAGCCGGGTGTCCAGTTTTATACAGGTAATGCACTAACCGGAAAAGATATTGGCAAAACGGGAACACATTACTTTAAACAACATGCTTTTTGTTTTGAAACACAACATTTTCCCGATTCGCCAAACCATCCCAACTTCCCCACTACACATTTAAAAGCGAATGAGACATATAAATCACAAACCACTTATAGGTTTAACGTAGTTAAATAAAAACAATCATAAAAAAAACCAATGAAAACCCTACACACAACTGATTACATTGTTTTCCTCTTCTATTTTCTAATAGTGGCCATTTATGGCTATTGGGTGTATAACAAAAAGAAATCGCTTACCGCCGATTCTAAAGACTACTTTCTGGCCGAAGGATCTCTTACCTGGTGGGCTATCGGAGCTTCTCTTATAGCTTCCAATATTTCTGCTGAACAATTCATTGGAATGAGTGGTTCTGGCTTTAAAATGGGATTAGCGATCGCTGCATATGAATGGATGGCAGCTATTACGCTCATCATTGTCGGTGTATTTTTTATTCCTGTTTATTTAAAGAATAAAATATATACGATGCCCCAGTTTCTAAATCAACGCTACAACAGTACTGTAAGTATTGTCATGGCCGTTTTTTGGTTACTATTATATGTTGTGGTTAACTTAACATCCATCTTATACCTTGGCGCATTAGCTGTGTCGAGTATATCGGGCTTAAATTTCACTTTTTGTATCTATGCCCTCGCCGTCTTCGCTATTATTATAACGTTGGGGGGAATGAAAGTTATTGGCTTTACTGATGTTATTCAGGTTTTCTTCCTAATACTAGGAGGCTTAGCGACAACCTATATTGCTTTAAATCTTGTTTCAGATCATTTTGGTGCCGAAGGAGCATTAAAAGGCCTTGGCTTGATGTACGATCATGCACCTGATCATTTCGAGATGATCTTTTCAAAAGATAACGAAAACTATTTGGACCTCCCTGGTATATCGGTATTAATTGGTGGATTATGGATTGTGAATCTAAACTATTGGGGCTGTAACCAATATATAACTCAAAGAGCATTGGGTGCAGATTTAAAAACAGCCCGTGGAGGTTTGCTTTTTGCTGCCGGACTCAAATTGTTAATGCCGGTGATTGTTGTTCTCCCCGGAATCGCTGCCTATATTCTATATAAAGAAGGTTATTTCCAAGAAGAAATGATTCAAGATGGTAGTGTTAATCCAGACCACGCCTATCCAGTGTTATTAAATTTGTTACCTACTGGACTGAAAGGTCTATCTTTTGCCGCCCTAACGGCGGCAGTTGTTGCATCCTTAGCAGGAAAAGCCAACAGTATTGCAACGATCTTTTCGCTCGATGTGTATAAAAAGATCTTTAACACGGAGGCTTCGGAAAGGAAATTGGTAAATGTTGGAAAAGCTACTATCATTATTTCAATGTTTTTAGCTATTCTTATTTCACCTCATTTAGGAATAGATAAAAAGGGCGGATTCCAATATATCCAGGAGTATACCGGTTTTGTTTCCCCAGGTATATTTGCCATGTTTATATTGGGTTTTTTCTGGAAAAAAGCAACTTCTTCTGCAGCCATGTTTGCAACAGTTGGAGGGTTCATCCTTTCCGTATTATTTAAATTCTTACCTAATATAGTAAACCTCTCTTTCTTACATCCTTTTGGTTTTGCTGTAAAAAATGCGGAAGGTGTGTATGAGATTCCATTTATTGATCGGATGGGTTTTGTATTTATTATATGTATTTTAGCGATGTACATCATCAGTATCTTAGAAAATCGCGCAGGTGTGGTTCCTAAAGGTTTGGAAGTAGATACAAAGATGTTTAGAGTGCATTCGGGCTTTGCAGTGGGGGCAATTCTGATAATAGGAGTAGTTACTGCCCTCTATTTATTGTTTTGGTAAACACTATAAGAATTAATACGATCCCTATCTTCTAAAAACAGATAGGGATCTCTAACAAACATTACATTCATGCAAATATCTCCCTCAACGTTTATTTTTCTCAAAGAATTAAAAGAGAACAATAACAGAGAATGGTTTCAAGCCAATAAACAAGCGTACGATTTGGCTCATGAAAATGTTAAAGCTTTTGTCACCGCGTTCATCATTGAATTAGCAAAAGTTGACCGCCATATAAGCGAGGATATTCCCGCGTCTAAATGTGTTTTCAGGATATATAGAGATACAAGATTTAGTAAAGACAAAACACCCTACAAACACTGGTTTGGAGCTGGAATTTCAGTAGCAGGAAGAAAACTAAATGGCCCCGAATATTATCTACATATTGAGCCAGAAAACTCCTTTGTTGCGGGAGGATATTGGAGGCCAGAGAAAGATCACTTAGCCGCCATCAGGCAAGAAATCGATTATAATGGCAAGCAGTTCAGAGAAATTATAAATGCTTCGGACTTTAAAAAGTTTTGCACTTTAAACCAAGAAGATAAGTTAAAGAAAGCCCCCTCTGGATACGAAGTGGGTCATCCTGAAATCGAATTTTTAAAGCTAAAGAGTTTTACTGCAAGTCATTCTTTTAGCGATAAAGAGTTCACTTCTAAAAATGCCCTTGAATCGATATTGAAGCCTATAACTGCTATGTACGACTTTAAGCTTTTTCTCCATCATGCGCTAGACGAGGGCTAGCTGGGTTATAACCACAGGTTATCTCAAAGCCACAAGCGTCTTATGCAACTTTTCCAGTTGAGCAAACATCAATTCAACTGCCTTTTCATTTCCCTCGGTTGCAGCAAAAATGCCTTCTTCGTTTATCTGTTTAGTAAAATTTGGTAGTAAAAGCCCATCAAATGGGAACATTTGAAGTACGTTAGTAACCTGTTTAAGTTGTTGAATAGAACGTGTTCCACCCGCGATCCCTCCATAGCCCACCATGGCTACTGGTTTGAACGCCCATTCCTTAACTAAATAATCTATTGCATTTTTTAGTGGCGCTGGCATCCCGTAGTTATACTCGGGCGTCACAAAAACAAAAGCATCTGCCGCTTCTATTTTTTTGCTCCAATCTTTTGTGTGCTGCTTCGTGTATTTTTGGAAACGAGGATGTTCTGGCTCATCCATAAAAGGCAAATTTATACTTTTAAGGTCTATAAATTCAGTTTCAAATGCGGTACGTTTTTTGGCGGCTTCATATACCCAATTAGCAACAGAAATACCTTTTCTGCCCTCTCTGGTGCTTCCTAATATTATCTTCAGTTGAATCATAGAATTCTGTTTTAACCTAAATTTGATTATTCTTTATGAGCTCAGAAATTCAATAGCAAAGCCAAGTAAAGGCACCTTTGCGCAGGCCTACCGGGATAAGACAAGCGAAGTGAAACAGCCATCTTCTTCCTGAAAACTCTTCGAAATAGTCCGCTATTCCTTCGTCTTTGCAGTTGAAGCTAACCATTTCAAAGCGTTCTGAACCGAAAATAATAATCGAATTCACGTTATTACATAACAAGCAAAATTTCTATTTGTTGGAAGAAAACTTATTTTCTAAAGGTTTTAATAAATATTCTAATCCATTCAATTTAATCTCATACATGGTCGCTAATAAGCCCCCCAGTTTTCCTTTTGGAAATCCCTTATTGCGAAACCAAATAAGATAGCTTTCAGGTAGACGATAAATTGGCCAATCTTTATATTTTCCAAAAG
>DATMSZ010000256.1:0-8235 GCA_035565175.1 Pseudosphingobacterium sp. | reverse complement strand
TTCTGCTGATCCAATTTGCCGCAAAAATACAGTCAGTATTACATAAAGTGCCATTTGCAGAAATTCACTTTGAAAGTTCTCAAAAGTGGCTGATATAAAGTGGCCACTCTCAAGATAGCTGACAAAGCTTAAAGCAGGAGCGTCATAATCCTGTAGCTCTTGGTTATGCTCTTTCCAGCCAAAGTATGCCTGCGCTATTAGCGTTACAAAAAAGAAAATTAAAAATACAATTGAAAGACTATTTCGATATAAATAGGATGGTTTTTTTTTGCTTGTCATAAGTGGTTATTTAAATTAATAACCATCGATGAATCGAAAAAGTTTTACAGTTCTTCCTCTCTTTCGAGCATAAGAATAGCACTCTGCGGTACAATAAGAAATTTATCGCCTTGATAAACTATTTCCGTAGAACCATTCAATAAAAAAATTGCTAAATCACCTTCCTTCGCTTGTAACGGAAGGTATTTTACTTTCTCCTCTTGCGGTTTCCACGCATCATCGTCATCTTCCGATAGGGGAATTGGATAGCCTGGTCCTGTTTTAATAATATAGCCCTGCTGCACTTTTTCTTTCTCCTGTACACCGGGAGGAAGATAAAGTCCACTTTCAGTCCGTTCGTCAGGCTTTGCAAGTTTTATAAGTACTCTATCTCCAACAACAATTATTTTCTTTAATTTATTATCTTCTGTTAAATGAGTGGTCATAACATTATTCATTTTTTTTCCTCTCTACAAAAGTTGTGCAGGAGTTACAAAAATGTCATTCTGTCATCTCATCGAATATTATTTGGAATACACTGCTGATAAAATTTAGTACACGCTTAAAAATTGAGCCAAAAAAATAGTTAAAGCGATATTAATAGATTTCCGCTGTTTAATCATGTTCTTCTATCCATTTGATGAGTTTTCTGAGCATTCAGTTATATCGGTAAGAAAATTGTTCTTTGCAGCAATAGTAAACAACAACAATATTTAAACTACTACAATTTCTGCACAATGGATGAAAACGAAAAATATCAGGACAGTTCTAAATTAGCGGTGTTCTTTCATAACATGATCAATGAAATGTATTGGGTGGAGAAACACCTGGGTGAAGTCTTAAATACAATGAGCCAGGCCGCCACTACGGTTGCATTGCGTGCAGCGTTTGACACCCATAAAAAAGAAACGGAAGTGCAGTTTGAGCGGATTCAACAGATCTTCAAGGAAATCAATAGGCCGCTTGATGAAAAACCCAGTATAGGGATGCAAGGTTTATTTGATGAAGGATGGCAGGTTATCGACGAAACAGAAGATGGTTCCTTTCAGCGAGATGTGGCCTTAATTATTGCTGCGCAAAAAGTTGAACATTATGAGATAGCCAGTTACGGAAGCCTTATTAATTTAGCAACGCTTTTAGGATTCACAAAATGTGTAAAACTGCTTCAACAATCGTTGCAAGAAGAAAAAGAAACCGATCTAAAGCTGAGCCAGCTAGCTGAGATGCAAATTAATCTAGCGGCTAAAGAAGAACCCGTAGCAGTAGCTGCAAAAAAGCCACGCACATCTAAAAGTGATGAAACGAAAGTCAAGGCAATGAAAAATAAGACTCCGATGAAGGAAGAACGCGAGGCTGAAAAGGGCGTAGGGCAGGCAAAGTTAAAGAAAACTTCAAGCAAGGTGGCCAAAGATAGCCCGTCATCTCAGCAAGCAAAAAGCTCAAAAAATAATGGCGCGGGCAAAACGAAAAAGTAGTGGACAATCCCTTTAACCTTTGCGAAATCTCCTTCCAGTTTTCGATATCGGAAGGAGATTTCCGTGTTGGATATGAAAGTGGGATCGAAGATCAATTTATATTTGTCGCCACGGAAGGATGAATAAAACTTTTCACCCAGCGATCTGTTAAATTACTATTTAATTACCTACTCTCGCAAATACCTTGTAGAACAAATACAAATGGAAAAAACGATTTATGTAGTGGAGGACAATCTAGATATCAGCGAATTGATTACTATTATTTTAAATGATGCGGGTTTTCAGGTCAGTGCTGCTGCTACAGTAGAAAGCTTCTACAAGCAGTTAAAAACAAAAATTCCTGACCTCATACTTTTAGACATTATGCTTCCGGATGGCAACGGAGTGGAAGTTTGTAAGGAGTTAAAGCAAGAAGAGGCCTTTAAAAATGTACCCTTAATCCTCATGTCTGCACATGCTAGGATGAATAGTATAGTAAGGGAGTGCTCAGCAGATGATTTTATAGCGAAGCCCTTTGATATTTTCGAGCTGACTGATAAAGTGAAAGTACAACTTGCATCTTGAGGTACCGATGTTCTTCGGTTGGATAGCCTTTAGGACAAACAATGAATCTTCTGTCTTATAATTTCAGTAACCATCTTATCCCATAGTAGTGTCATGCATTCGCTATTAAACAGGTTTACGTGTATCCATCTTACCGCAAAGTTATGATGGATTTTTTCAGAAATAGGGAAGTCAAACGGTATGTCGTTAATCTTCATGTCCAGAACACCTAAAGGTCTTACGAAATAATAAATACTTATTATCTGTACATCGTCGCGAAAAGGGTAGGCTTGAAATACCTCGCTGGTATGAATATGTTTGCCAACCTCAATGTCTACTCTCAACTCTTCTGCCCATTCTCTTTTCACACATTCAATGGTTGTTTCTCCAAACTCCATCCCGCCACCTGGAAATTTAGTAATATATTGTCCAGAATAATACTCATCGCTAACCAATATTTGATTCATATTATTCAAGAATATACCATATACGCGGACACATACACCTGGAGATAACTAAATCCGATATGTTCAAGTTGTTCATTTTATGATGAATAGCTATACTCAGGTTAATCTGTTTGTACATTAATATGATTTTAGGATGGTAATTAAGGCTCCTTTTTTGGCAATGCGGAATCATTTAAATGGTTGGTTTCCTCTTCTTTGGAAGCGTTACAATAAACTCAGAACCCTTTCCGAGCTCGCTATTCACTGCAATAGAACCGTCGTGCCGATCGATAATTTCTTTTGTAAGGTAAAGACCTAATCCAAGACCCGAAATGCCTGAGTTATTTTCGGCTCTATAAAAACGTGTAAATATTTGTCTTTGCTGATCCTTTGTTAACCCAAGGCCTCTATCCATAATTTTAACTGCTAAGGTTTCTTCTGAATCTATTAGTTTCACGAAAACCTTATCTGCCTGAGGTGAGTACTTAATTGCATTACTAATTAGATTTATCAGAACCTGCTCGACACGCTGTTTGTCGGCTTCAATAGAGGTATCCTTACTCTGATCTTCGAAAACAATGCTGTGTGTCGCAATATTGTGGTGAAAAGTTTCTATAACATCAATTAACAAGTCCTTTAATTCGAAAACTTCAAAATCGAAATGAAGCTTGCCTCCTTCGATTCGTGAGATATCGAACAAATCTGACACCAGCGCATTAAGCTTTTCAGCCTGTGTGATAGATTTTTGTATAAATGTCTTTGCCAATTGGTCTTGTATATTTCTACCCAAAATCTGTAAATAACCTTTTATGGTTGTTAACGGAGTTTTAAGTTCATGGCTTGCCAGTGCAATAAATTCGTCCTTTTTTGCGCTTAATGTTTTGATCTCTTCGAAAAGCATAGAATTCTCTAAAGCTACCGATGTCTGGGAAGCAATACTCGCCACTAATGCTTCATGGTCCTCCTTAAAAACACCGGGTTCCGAATGTCCAAAAAGCAAGGCGCCAATTATTTTGTCCGAAGAGGAAATAACCGGTACTGCAAGATAACTAACCAAACTAAGTTCTTCTTCTTGCATTCCAAAATGTAAAATGTTATGACGGCTGTCTTGTGTAAGATCGCTTACACGAATAACCCTTTTGTCGTTAAATAGCGATTGAAAATCAGTCGCATTAGAAGGTATTGCAAATTTTCTGTAAACTTCTTTTGTAACTCCTGAAAAGGCAGCCAGTAGCGAAGGTTCACCTTTCTCGCTGACCTTATTATATAGAAAAACCCCAAAGGAAGCACCTGTTATTTTTGTCGTAGCATCTATGACATTCTGGAGAATGACCTCTACTTCCAGTTTTTTAGAAATACTTTGTCCAATATTATTAAGAATTTCCAGCCGTTCAGCCGTTTGTAGTATGATCCTTTCTGCCTGAACTCGCTCAGAAATATCTCTGGCAATTTTCGATGCACCGATAATATTTCCCAAAGTATCTTTAATAGGTGAAACAGTAAGTGAAATAGGAATTCTTAGGCCTGTTTTATGCACTCTGATAGTTTGAAAATGGTCTACTTTTCGTCCGGCTTTTATATTGGCAATTATTTCATCTTCTTGCGTTTTGAGCTCGTCTGGAATAAGGATGGTAATGTGTTTACCTATTACCTCCTCTTCGCTGTATCCGAATATTTTTTGAGCTCCTGCGTTCCAGCTTTTAATAATGCCCTGCAAATTTTTGCTGATGATGGCATCATCTGATGATTCTACAATGGCTGAAAGTATCGCCTGTTTTTCATCATTAGTTTTTTGTTCAGTGATATCTACCAAGGTATTATGAGCTCCTATGAGATGTTTCTTGTCGTCAAGTATTGGCCGTGGGTAAACAAGCAGGTTTTTAAATGTGTGGTCGGGCCGTTCGATGACAATTTCGGCGCCTTCAAAAGACTTAGCATTTTTTAATGTAAGCGCCATTGGGCACTCATCGAGAGGCATTGGCTTGCCATCAGGGTAATAAATTTTCCAAGATCCGCACCAAAGATCGATACCTATTTTTGGAGCCCTTCCCCAAAGGATAGAAGCCGCCTGGTTAAAAAAAGTCACATATCCTTGTGCATCGCAGGTGTAAATTGCTACAGGTGAGCTTATAACAAGTTCCCTATAAATTTCATTGGAACCTACAAAAAAGGTTTCTTCCATCCAAGCCTATATTTTTATATTAGTCGTTGAAAATAATTAAAACAAGGCTATAAATATAACTAATAAAATAAAATTTATCTCTTCGGCTCTAGAGAAGTTACAAGATAGATTCTCTTAAAGGAGGATATGAATACTCTTAGGCTGGAAGTTGAGAGGTCGGATATAATAATTCTTTATCCATTTGGGCAAAGATCTGCTCTTCAGGTGTCTTTAGATACGCAATTCTAACCTCATTTCATTTTGAAAACTTCTTTATGATCGAAAAACTAGCAGCCGTTATAAGCGCTCCGAAGAGATAATAAGCGATTGTAAGACCCTTTGTTTCATTTGTTCGGGCTACATGTTGCTCGTTAAGACCCATTTTTTTTGGCAAGATAACGGCCCCTATACCAGCACCTAAACCATAGATAACGCTTTTAGCCCAAAGCACCTTTTTATCATCAGAAGGAATTAAACTGTAAAATAAGGAATTACTTACAAGGTCTGAAGCGAAGCTTGCAGCGTATAAGGTCTTTTCACTCGGTTTGGAGCTACCAATTTTAGTTGCCGATTTTGCAATCACTTCCTTGCCTAATTGATCAATTCTCGGAGCGTTGTTCAGTTTTCTTTTCAACGCTTCATGTAATATGTTTAACGCAAGAGCACCAGCAAAGCCTGCCACTAAGCCCGAAACACTTTTATGATCAGCTTTTGTTTTTTCGCTTACCCAGCTAATTGCTTGATTTAGTTGTTCATGCTTAAAGCCCCTCGCATTACCGGGAGCGAGGTAATTAAACACATCAGTAAACTTCTCCACATTGGTTTCATCAGTAACTACTGCAATTTTGGTCCACGCTTTAAAATGTTTTATGCCCGCTATTAAATCTTCGAGCCAAGCTCCCGCAGTAAAGTTTTTAACTTTTGTTTCTAACACCAACAGGTAATAAATCTCTCCATATTTGTCTACCAAACGTTGTAGTCCCGGAATCAATAGATTTCTTAGGTCTTCTCCTGTAACCTGATCGGTTGCTTTTACAGCGAAAACATGTTGGGGTACCTTTGTTATCTCCTTTAACATAGCCTTTTCAGTAATAAGTGTTTCTTAATAACAACCTAACGAAAGCTGTGTTTTTTTAATTAGTTTATTCTTTCCAGAAGATAGCGTTTCAGCTCACCATGCAAACCTTATTGTTTGGCACCGTGTTGTACTTATAAATTAAACGAGTTCCTATGGCAAAGCTATTCACAAAAAGCTCCTTCAAGGACGGATTTAAAATAATGAAAGACACCGTCAACGGTTTTATCGACGAAAATTGTATGAAGTTAAGTGCTTCCTTAGCTTATTACACTGTTTTTTCACTTGGTCCTATGCTTGTTTTACTGATTTCGTTGGCCGGTATTTTTTTGGGGCAGGATGCTATTGAAGGGAAAATTTTCTATGAGATAAAAGGTTTAATTGGAAGCAAGGCGGCGTTACAGGTGCAGGAGATGATCAAAAACTTACAGCTTTCCGGAAAATCGACTACAGCATTGGTAATCAGTATAATCACATTGGCGATCGGTGCAACTTCTGTTTTTAGTGATATACAAAATTCCATCAATATGATCTGGCATGTTAAGGCAAAGCCAAAGCGTGGATGGGTAAAACTTATTAAGGACCGCTTATTATCGTCGTCCTTAATAATTAGTCTAGGGTTTTTATTGGTAGTTTCACTTATTGTAAATGGTGTTATCATCGCGTTGACAGATCGGTTAAAGATATATTTTCCTGATATCACCGTTTTATTGTTGAATCTCATTAACCTGCTCATTAGTTTTATTATCATTTCTTCCCTATTTGCTATCATCTTTAAGGTATTGCCAGTTGTAAAGATCAAATGGAAAGATGTAAGGGCTGGAGCAATATTTACAACAATTTTCTTTATAATTGGTCGTTTTTTGATTGGCTTTTATTTGGAAACTTCCGGCACAGAGTCTGCTTACGGTGCTGCTGGCTCAATTATATTGATATTGTTGTGGGTTTATTACACCGCTGCAATTCTTTATTTTGGAGCGGTCTTTACAAGGGTGTACGCAGAATATAGCGGGTCGGCCATTGAACCGGCAGATTTTGCGGTTCATGTAGAAGAAAAGGAAACTGAAAAAATTGTTGATGTCCTTCCGCCAATCAATAAACATAAGTCATAGCCCTACAATAATCATATGAAAAAAAAACTGCTTGTATTCCTAGCTATATCTTCCATTATTTTTGCAAAAGCCCAAACTCCTGCCATTATACCCAAACCCGTTCAGCTTAAGCAGCATTTGAACGAACCTTCATTTCAATTAAATGAAAAAACAAAGATCTACCTGAATGATTCCGCATTGCGGCCTATCGCCAATTTTTTAAACGACTATCTGCATAAGCAATACGGTTTTACGTTACTTTATGCAAGTGACAGTAACGTGCTAGATGGTAATGTGTTGCACTTAGCCGCAGATTCTATGATTTACAAGGCACTGAAAGGTTACGAGTTACGATCTTCAAAAGAAGTGGTGCATATCAGGGCGGCTACTTCAGAGAATGTTTTTTATGGTATACAGACCTTGATCCAATTACTGCCGGTCCAAAACATTGTTAACCTTTCAATACCAGCCGTGGAGATATTAGATTATCCGAGATTCGCTTATCGGGGGATGCATTTGGATGTAAGCAGACATTTTTTTGATATTTCCTTTGTTAAAAAGTACATTGATTACCTAGCCTTACATAAGATGAATTATTTCCACTGGCACTTGACAGATGACCACGGCTGGCGTATAGAAATAAAAAAATATCCAAAGCTAACCCAAATAGGAGCATGGCGCAACGGAACCATTATAGGCTTATACCCTGGTACTGGTAATGACGGTAAACGTTATGGTGGCTACTACACGCAGGATGAAATTAAAGAGGTTATCCGCTATGCCAGCGAGCGGTTTATAACAATCATTCCAGAAATTGAAATGCCGGGTCACAATATGGCTGTGTTAGCTGCTTATCCTGAACTAGGCACCACACCTCACGAACCTAAGCAAGTAGCTCAAACTTGGGGTATTTTTAATAAATTCAATAATGTGTTGTTACCTTCAGACAGCACCTTTCATTTTCTGGAAAATGTATTGGAAGAAGTTATCGATCTTTTCCCTTCACACTACATCCATATAGGAGGCGATGAATGTTCGAAGATCTGGTGGAACAGGTCTGCTTTTTGTCAAAAGTTCATTAAAGAAAAAGGTTTAAAAGACATGAAAGAGCTACAAAGCTATTTCATACAACGTATGGAGAAATTTGTAAACAGCAAAGGCAAAACAATTATCGGCTGGGATGAAA
>DATMSZ010000255.1:0-26265 GCA_035565175.1 Pseudosphingobacterium sp. | reverse complement strand
ATATGAAATTGCACATAAAACAAATAGCCAGCAACTAAGTTTCGACTCAACAAATAAACAGGAGCAAACATTACATGCTAGTGATGACCAGCAAGAGAAACCCGCCGGAAAGACGATATTTCAGTTACACAACCGATTTGTTCTGTCTCAGATCAGATCTGGATTTATGCTGATTGATCAACAAGCTGCCCATGAGCGTATTTTATTTGAACGCTTTCTCCAACAGTTGGAAAATCACCAAGGAGCAAGCCAACAAAGTTTATTCCCGCAAACAATCCACTTAAATACTGCTGATTTTGAACTTATTAACGACTTGCTTCCCGACATTCATGCACTAGGCTTCCAGATAAGGGCTTTTGGAAAAAACACATTTGTTGTAGAGGGTATTCCTGCCGACATAGGGCCAGGCATCAGCGAATCTCAGGTTCTAGAGCAACTGTTAGAAGCATATAAAAATAACCAGGCAACGCTAAAATTAAACAAAAGAGAAAACTTAGCAAGGAGCTTGGCGCGCAACGCTTCTATCAAAGCAGGAACGGCACTTGGTTCCGATGAGATGAATGACATTATTGATAAGCTTTTTGCTTGCACAAGCCCAAACATTTCTTTGAGCGGTAAACCCATAATTATTACCTTTACCCTGAAGGAGCTTTTAGAGAAATTTGAAAAATAACTTGATATAATAGATATGCTAAATAATCCATCCTCCCCATTTGGCGGATTACCTCCTGTGATAAAGAACTTACTTATAGCAAACATCATTTGCTTTATAGGTGCTAACTTTCTTTTTAAGTATGCATACACCATATTTCCCGTATATTATTTAGACTCCCCTATGTTTCATTGGTGGCAGCCTATAAGCTATATGTTTATGCATGGTAACATAGGTAGAGGAGGTTTGGCGCATATATTTTTCAATATGTTTGCCCTCTTTATGTTTGGGCCCATCCTAGAGCGGATCATGGGGTCCAAAAAATTTATTTATTTTTACCTCATAACTGGTCTGGGAGCGCTAGCACTTCAGTTCGCTGTGCAGGCATTCGAAATCTTTCAAATTACGGGTTCCATATCGGCAAAAAGTATTCTTGAATTTGATATGGGAACCGGCATGGTGCGGAGCAAAATTGATGGTCTTTCTCAAGCCAACTTTAACACGTTGACTTCAATCTATTTTACACCAATGGTTGGAGCCTCGGGTGCTATCTTTGGTTTATTGGTAGCTTTTGGCTATTTATTTCCTAACACCGAGTTATATTTAATGTTTATTCCTATACCTATAAAAGCTAAAATATTTATTCCCATTTATATTGTGCTGGAATTATTTTTGGGTGTATCAAAGTTCGCTGGAGACTCCGTTGCACATTTCGCACACTTGGGAGGAGCATTGTTCGGTTTTATATTGATCAAAATTTGGGGTATAAAAAGACCTGGATTTTGGAGTTGAATTCACCATTAGACATTAATTAATTTATGAAGAAATCTTTTTTAGGCGAATTGTATTATAAAGCATTCCAATCTGGCAATAAGCTTAACTTCTTTATAGCAATTAATACAATTATTTTTCTGTTATTAGGTATTCTTGTGCTGGTAGATTTTTTTGCTAGAACAGGCATTGCACCCCTATTACTTCGTCAACTTGCGCTACCTGCAGATTTAGGGGCTCTTCTCTATAGGCCTTGGACGATTCTGACATATATGTTTACTCAGCAAGATTTTTTCCATTTTCTGTTTAATATGTTGTGGCTTTATTGGATCGGAATGATCTTTCTAGACTTCCTTAACAACAGGCAATTAACTTTCGTGTATCTAGCCGGAGGGCTAACCGGAGGAATTATTTTTCTTGTATTGTACCAGTTCATTCCTGCATTTCAAGTCCAACAGGCAATTCTTATAGGTTCATCTGGAAGTGTTTATGCGGTTGTTATCGCTACAGCAACACTGGTTCCCGATTACACCATCCGCATGCTTTTTTTTGGCAATGTCCGTTTAAAATATTTGGCCGCTGCTTTCATCGTATTGAATATTCTTGGTTTAGCCGGCAACAACATTGGCGGAAACCTTGCGCACCTTGGTGGTGGACTTTTTGGATTTCTTTACATTATTCAACTTAGAAGGGGAAATGACTGGAGTAAACTATTTAAAGCTAGAAATAAAAAACTGAGAGTTATAAAAAACAAAAAAGGCCCGAAGGGTAAAACACCTTTTACCAATCAAGAATATATTGATAGTATACTAGATAAAATCTCACAGTCGGGCTATAATAGCCTAAGCAAAGCAGAAAAAGAAGCTTTGTTTAATGCAGGAAAACAAGATCAGGATTAATTGGTAAGCGCATGCCTCCCCGCAAAAAGAAGAAGAAAACAGGTTCTTTTACATGGATAATCTTAGGAGTTAACCTGTTATGCGTAATAGCTCTACTAGTTAGCTACCTTGCTCCGTACATTGATCCCAACACATTTTGGCCGATTGCTTTTTTTGGAATTGCATACCCATTCTTGCTAGCATTCAACGTGCTATTTATAATCTTCTGGGCAATAAAACGCTCAAAATACTTAGCTCTTTCCTTACTTGCTATTTTAATTGGGTACACCTCCCTAAAAGAACACGCTGGCTTTCATTCGGCACCTGACGAAAAAGTTGTTAAACACCCAGACTCTTCTTCTATCCGAATTCTCACCTATAACATACATCTATTTCGACGAGAAGATAACGACGTTCAACCAAAAACAAAAGAAGAAGTTACAGAACTCATCAAATCAGTTTCTCCAGACATCGTTTGTTTGCAAGAGTTTTATACTCGAAAAAAAGGGAAGCATAATATTAAACAACAAATGGCGACTTCTTTGGGCTTACCTTTCAGCTATTTCCACCCCGTCATTGAAAATGAATACGAGGCCTATGGCCTGATCATATTATCACGTTATCCCATCAAAAATGCAGGTTCAATTCCTGCATATAGAGGAAAAAGAAGCTTAAATGAGGCAATTTATACGGACATTGTAAAAGGTGGAAGGTCATTTAGAGTTTATAATATTCATCTGCAATCTATCGGCTTTCAACCACAGGATTATGCCTTTGTAAAAGAGGTCCAAAAACGTGCCTTTGAACCCGATAATGTAGCTTCAACCAAGAGAATAGGTGGTCGATTAAAAAGGGCATTTTTAGAACGTGCCATACAAGCGAAACACGTGAAAGAAGATATAGACCGATGTAGAAAGCCCGTTATAATTACCGGGGATTTCAATGACACACCGCTCTCTTATGCTGTTAATACCATTTCGAATAATTTGAATAATAGCTTTAGAGAAAAAGGAACCGGCTGGGGCATTACCTATAATGGAGATTTCCCAAATTTTCAAATTGACTATATTTTGTCTTCAAAAAGTTTTGAAGTTAGAAATTATCAAATCTTAAAAAAGAAACTATCAGACCATTATGCTGTTTGGAGCGATTTGAAACTATAATGTGATGATCCCGATTTGCACATTATGGTAAAAATATCGCCATATAAATGCACATATGCAAGGTAAAGAGTTTATTACGGATGAAATTATTAAATTCGCAACTTGAATAGCTGTATGCGCTTGTAAAAAAACAGTCATTCAGGATCTCACAGGAAAAATTACATGTACGAATGGATAGCAAATTAGTCATTTATAATACCCTTAGCAGAAGAAAAGAGCTTTTTGAACCCATTAATCCCCCTTTGGTAGGTCTATATGTATGTGGCCCTACCGTTTATAGTGATGTTCATCTAGGCAACTGTCGTACATTTGTTTCCTTCGATCTTATTTTCCGGTATCTGTTATACCTCGGCTACAAGGTTCGCTACGTTCGTAATATTACCGATGCTGGTCACCTTGAGGGTGATCGTGATGAAGGAGACGACAAGTTTGCTAAAAAGGCTAAGCTTGAGCAGTTGGAACCGATGGAAATTGTTCAAAAATATACCCTAGGCTTTCACGATGTGCTTCGTATGTTTAATACCTTACCGCCGAGTATTGAGCCTACAGCCACTGGCCATATATCTGAACAGATAGAAATGGTGAAGCAGATTATCGAGAACGGTTATGCCTATGAAGTGAATGGCACCGTTTATTTTGACGTAGAAAAATACAGCAAAAGCAATGATTATACCCTTTTAACCAACAGGCAGTTGGAGGATATGCTAAACAATACACGTGAGCTTGGAGGACAGGATGAAAAAAAAGGAAGATTAGACTTTGCACTCTGGATTAAGGCGAAACCCGAACATATTATGCGTTGGCCATCTCCTTGGGGCGTAGGATTTCCAGGATGGCATATAGAGTGCTCGGCCATGAGCAATAAATATTTGGGAAATCAGTTTGACATTCATGGAGGAGGAATGGATCTAGCAGCTACCCACCATACCAACGAAATAGCTCAGTCGCAAGCCTGCAATCAAACAGCACCCGCAAAATATTGGATGCACACCAACATGCTAACCGTAAATGGTACTCGCATGTCGAAGTCTGCGGGAAATGGTTTCCTTCCGCACGAGCTTTTTTCTGGGAATCATCCGCTCTTAAACCGTGGTTATGCCCCTATGTCCGTACGCTTTTTTATGCTTCAAGCACATTATAGAAGCACACTGGATTTCTCAAACGAAGCATTAGAAGCATCAGATAAGGGTTATAAGCGATTAATGAACGCAATTGCCTTGCTTCCGAAGCTAAAGGTTTCCAATATGTCGGAAATAAACGTCGCGGAAATAAAAAACCGATGCATACAAGCTATGGACGATGATTTTAATAGTCCGGTACTTATTGCAGAGATCTTTGAAGTAGTCCGTATTATAAATAGCGTATACGATGGCAAAACCAAAATTGATTTAGCAGGACTGGAACAGTTAACTTCATTGATCAATGATTTTGTTTATAATATACTGGGACTAAAAGAGGATAGTACCGAAAGCAATGGTGATTTAGAGAAGCTCATGAACTTTCTTATCAAATTACGTCATGAAGCAAAGGCTGCCAAAGACTATGCTACTTCAGACTTGATCCGTAATGGCTTGCAAGAAATTGGCTTTCAATTAAAAGATAGTAAAGAAGGTACTATTTGGAGCAAATCCTGATTCAACACTGATATTGTCTACAGTATCAGTGTTAAACAAGTTGATCGAAATTTACTTGACCGCCCCGGTAAATTTTATTTTTAATAAACTGGCGAAGTATAATTGAAATATGTTAAGAATCTTTTTAATCACCTTATACACATTTGTTTTTAGCGCTGTGAGTTATGCACAGCAAGATCCTAGTGAGCAAGTGAACGAGCTTATATCAGCAGAATATAACATGTCTGTCTTAGCTAAAAACAGAGGTATTTTTACGGCCTATAAAACTTATTCTGATGAATATACAACATTTTTCGTTCCTGCTCCAACAAATGCCTTATCTTATTTAAACGGAAAGCCAAAGTTGCCGGATGTCATCACTTGGAAGCCAATCTACGCTAAGGTCTCAAAAAGTAATGAATGGGGTTTCACAACAGGACCTATTCATTGGCAAAGCGTTGGTTATAGCAAAAAATTTGGTGAGTATTTGTGCTTATGGAAGAGAGACCGAAAGGGAGAGTGGAAAATTGCCTACCGAGCAATAAGTGAGCATGGACAGCCTACGGGAGATGTCAATACAATATTTGAAAGTCCTGTAAACAATAAATTTAGAAAACTTCGTTCAAAAGCACGGATTAAACAACGCGAAGATATCATTTTTAGTACTGATCAGCTTTTTTCTACCATATTAAAAGCCGATAATTTGACGGCGTTTAACGAATTCTTAGCGGAAGGTGCACGAACTTATATTCCCGCTTATAACCCCGTTGTGGGATTGGAAAAGATCAAATCGTTTTTAAAGAAACAGGAAATAACGATTGAATCTTCTACCGTTGAAAAAGTAGATAGAACTTATAGTGGTGAATTAGCTTATAGCAGTGGAGAGGCTATTATACGTCAAGGTAACGAACAGATTAATTGCCATTATATTAGAATTTGGGAGGTACAAGAAGATGCCAAATGGAAAGTGGTGGTTGACATGTATTTCAAAAAATAAAAAGGCGAAAGACACTTAATATCTTTCGCCTTCTTTAATAAATGATTTAAATTATTTATTATTTACTTGCCTGCGCATTATTTTGTGCGTCCTTCATCCAATCTTTCAATTCAGAACAAGCAGCAAATTCATCGTCTATTCTGATATAAGTAGTTTTTCTACGTTCTTCAAACCATTCGCTAACCACCCTGTTTAATTTGTCGGACTCAGCGAGTTCCTTTATTTTAGCGTAATCCTTCTCTAAAGAGGCTCGGTGCGGCTCGGTTCTAGATTTTAAATATAAAAACCGATAGCCAGTCTTTTTGGTTTGAGGGTCGGTAAACTCATAAGGCTTTGAGTATCCGCCAGCTTTTAAGGTATCTATAGCAGAGAAATCAGCAGCATCTAATTGATCAACCGGAATATAAGTGGTTCGACTTTGCTGATTTGCTGCATTCAACATCATTCCTCCATTATATTTGCTCATTTCATTACCAGAGTATAGCGCCGCTGCTGTAGAAAAAGGCATTTTATTGTCTTTTACTTGCGTATAGATACTATCGATTTGTTTCTTCGCTCTTTCCAGACTAGTTTCATTAGGTTTTACCCCAATGAGTATATGTCTGGCCCTTACTTGCTCTCCCCGACGCTCTAACACTTGCAAGAAATGAAAGCCGTATTCTGACTCAAATACGCTAGAAATTTCTCCGGGTTTGAGCCTGAACGCCACAGAAGTGAACTCTTTAACCATACTGCTTCTATCGAAAAAGCCAAGATCTCCACCGGCAGAAGCCGATCCGGGATCTTGCGAATAAAGGCGGGCCATGGTACCAAAGTCATCTCCAGCCTTAATACCCATTCTAAGCGATTCTGCCCTGTCGTAAAAAGGTTGCTTCTCTTCTTTGGTCAATTTTGGAAATATTACAAGCTCCCCAACCTCCACTTCTGTATTGTAATTGGGTAAGCTATCTTTCGGTATTTTTTCAAAATAACGTTTTACCTCAAGCGGCGTAATGCCCGTTTTCTCAGTAATTTTAGCTTGCATTTTTTGTGCAATTAGCTGTTCCTTTACTGCAGGTCGCATTTCCTCTTTATACTGAAGTAAGGATCTGTTTAAAAATTTCTCTAACTGCTCTTGACCCCCAGCCTGCCTGGTCATATAACGAAGCCTATTATTAATATTATCGTCAATTTCATCTTCACCCACTTCAATTGAGTCGATAACCGCTTGTTGCGTTAATAACTTGTTTGTTAATAACTGTTCCAAAATATTACACCTTATACTCGGGTTTGGCTTATTTCCTTCCGACAAGTACTGAGCATATTGCATTTCTATATCAGATTGGAGAACAATATTTCCACCAACAACAGCGGCCACTTTATCAATTACTTTTACATCCTGCGCATTGACGCTACTGATGCAAAAAGTGACTAAAAGTGCTAACAAGCCAACATACTTCTTCATTTGTTGTAATTCTATTTTCTATTTTATTGCCGTTTAAAGGTGCTAAGTTACACAATCCCTCACACTCTTATCCATATTTAACGAAATTTAACAACAAATATGCGCAATGAGACATTTAATATTTTTCTAGTATGTTTGGATGAACAAAGTTAATCATTCGCAGTAATACATAAGTGCTATGAATCAAATCGACATCCACCGTAACAACTACCTTCATTTTATAAAGCAGTTTTTTGTATTTATTTTATTGCTCATCTGTTTTCAACTGATTGGTATTATTTTTTCGTTGATCTATTCGCAGGCGGCATTATTTTTAGCAGTAAACCGATTACATAACGATACAGCGGATGAAATTTTTATGCTTATTACGCATTTGGGGGATTGGCCGGTAACATTTGGTATAGCAATTTTATGTCTGTTTATTCGGTTTAAGTATTCGCTGGTGCTCTTGGCAACAATGTTATATACTGGTTTCTTTACACAAGTAATTAAATTGATTGTGCAACATCCAAGACCCTCCATATATTTTGAAAATATAACACCGATATACACAATTAAAAACTACGTCCTTCAAAATTCATTAAGTTTCCCATCTGGCCATACGACTTGCGTCTTTTCATTGGCTATTACTCTTTCATACATAATGGCCTCGAAAAACAAACAAGCCTTATTTTTCTTAATAGCCCTTATCGTTGCACTTTCCAGAGTCTATTTGTCGCAACATTTTTTTAAAGATTTATTAGCCGGCTCATTGATTGGCACTTTCTTCGCGCTGCATCTTTTATGGTTATTTGAACGAAGTAACTGGTATCATTCCCCCTTACTTAAAAAAAATATAATGACGATACGGCATGGTAACAAATCTGTTTCCTAAATCACGAATATCTTTTTTACATTCAACAGTTTGCAACTGGGATAAAATTCTTATATTTTCGTTATACTTTTACAAGGTCCTATTTAAGATTTTTTATGCCTGTTTTATTGGCCATCATGTTAAAACAAAAAATCTCTTATATATAGGGAACGTGTACACGCAATAAAAAATTAATTACTATCAGCTAATAGCGAAAACGTGTTATGTCGACTGAAATGAAATACAGTAGAGCGATTTAGAAATGTGACCGCTGACAGATAACGTTCATTTACAGTATTTGATAACCACAAATTCATCTCAAATGACAACATTAAACACTAATAACCCATATGCGTTACGTTATCTTCTGAATGATACGGTATATGCATTTGAGATCACAAAAAAAGACGAAGAACTGAACGAGGAACCGCTGGTTGAGGTTTCTTCATATTACGAATTTTTAGGAGAAAATAAAAAGCAAATTCTATATATTGTAGACAACCAAGCACACACCTATTTTTCTAGTGGCGCCTTAGACGCTTTTTCTAGAACGATTAATGCACTAGGTCTCTCGATGGAGGATATAGCGGTCTTTAATATCGCTAAGCACACTTCAATTATAAATTTTGATCAAATTTGCACTTACTTTAACCCTCAAAAAGTTATCTTAGCCGGAGCATCTCCAACACAATTAACACTAAATAACCTATCACTAAATAATCCCATTACCCTTAATAATGTCAAGATACTGTATACTTTTTCATTCGAGGAAATGCTCACAGATATCGAGAGGAAAAAGACATTTTGGCAACAGGTTAAAACTTTATAGCATTCATGAACAATTTAGTATTTGCCACTAACAATCAGCATAAATTAGAAGAAGTACAAGCCATATTAAAAGGACAGTTTACTTTGAAATCCTTAGTAGATATTGGATGCATGGAGGATATTCCTGAAACGGCAGATACCTTTGAAGGAAATGCCGGCCTTAAAAGCGAATACATTGTAAAACACTTCGGTTTAGATTGCTTTGCTGACGATTCCGGACTGGAGGTAACAGCCTTAAATAATGAGCCGGGGGTTTATTCCGCAAGATATTCGGGTTCAAGAGATATGGAGCAGAATATAAATCTGCTTTTAGCGAAACTGGGTGATCATCAGGACAGAACAGCACGTTTCCGTACGGTTATATCTCTTCGACTTAACGGAGAACATTATCTTTTTGAAGGTGTCATAAACGGAACCATTACCCATACGCGCATAGGACTTAAAGGTTTTGGTTATGACCCTATCTTCGTACCAGATGGGTACAAAAAAACCTTTGCTGAAATGAGCCAGAAAGAGAAAAACAGCATAAGCCATCGCTTTATTGCCATCAATAAGCTCTCATCATTTTTAAAGAACCGCTAATTATAAGACAAATGATGCATTCTAGACCGACTAAACGACTACTTACTTTCCTAAGTGTTTGCATAATTACCAATTTTTCATTCGCCCAAAGTGCTTCGAACAGCAATGCTGCTTCTCTGAAATTGAAAATACAAAAGTTAAATACGCTTGGAAGTGTATTATACTTCGCAGCTCATCCCGATGACGAAAACACAAGGCTGATTAGCTGGCTAGCCAATGAAAAGTTATATCGTACAGGCTATTTATCCCTTACACGAGGTGACGGCGGACAAAATCTAATTGGAACAGAGCAAGCTGAAGAACTCGGCTTGGTTAGAACACAGGAGCTCCTCGCTGCGCGTAGGGATGACGGAGGAGAGCAGTTCTTCTCGACAGCGAATGATTTTGGATTCTCCAAAACTTTTGAAGAAACTTTTAAAATATGGGATAAGGAAAAAATATTGGCAGATGCCGTGTGGGTGATACGTAACTTTCAACCCGATGTTATTATCACACGTTTTCCAGGCGATCCAAGAGCAGGGCACGGTCATCATCAGGCCTCATCCTTAATTGCACAAGAAGCATTTAAAGCTGCTGCTGATCCAAGCAAGTTTCCGGAGCAGTTAAAGTATGTGAAACCCTGGCAAGCCAAACGTATCTTGTGGAATACTTATAATTTTGGAAGTGCCAACACCATTAAAGAAGGACAATTTAGCGTAGATATTGGCCAATATAATTCTTTGTTGGGTAGAACATATGGTGAGATAGCAGCCATTAGCAGAACAAATCATAAAAGTCAGGGCTTCGGATCTACTCCTCAACGTGGGGAAATGTATGAGTATTTTGAAACGCTTGCAGGGAGCTCTCCGAAGCATTCTCTCTTTGATGGGATTGATACGAGCTGGTCGCGCGTTCCCAATGCGCAACGCATTCAATCACAGATCCAAAAAATTAATAACACCTTCGATGTCGAACATCCAGCATATGCTGTTAAGGATTTACTTGAACTACTCACCGCATTAGAAAAATTGGAGAATAACTCCTGGTCTGTACAGAAAGCCAAAGAAGTCAAAGACCTTATTTTTTCCTGTGCCGGAATCTGGGCGGAGAGTCAAGCATCTACGCAAAAATATGCTCTAGGAGAGACTGTAGATGTAAATACAAATATCGTACTTCAAGCCAAAAACATATCCGTATCGTTGATTAACATAAAGGTAAACGGCGCCAGTGAGAAATTCAAGGAACCTCTCCAGTTAACATATAACCGACTTGAACGAATAAAATCTTCGTTTGTTGCACATGCTCTTACACAACCGTACTGGCTAGCTCAACCTCATAGCTTAGGCTCGTTTACAGTAAACAACCAAGCATTTATCGGCAAACCAGAGGCCGACAATCTTCCTACCGTAACCGCTACGTTTAATATTGAAGGTAAACTTATAAATTATAATTTCCCTATTGTTTATAGTTTTAACGATCCCGTAAGAGGAGAGATAAAAAATCCGCTTATTATCGCTCCACCATTAACGCTTAACCTCCATCAGAAGGCAATTATCTTTAATGGAAAAGCCCCAAAAGAAATGGAGATTTCTTTTATCTCCAATGCCGAACAGGCACATGCTACCGTCATCCCCGTGCTTCCCAAAGGTTGGCGTACCGAACCTGCTATCTTACAGGTGGATCTCAACCATCGTAATGATGAAGAATCTAAAAATATTACCATTTATCCAGCAGAAAATGCGTCAACTAAGGATTCCATTTCCTTTAAAATTTCCTATCAAACTAAAAGCACAGACACTGCCAAATCAATCAATACCATTAGTTATCAACACATTCCGCAGATTACATGGTTTCCAGCGGCAGCTGCCAAATTAAGCAAAGTAGAAACAGGAACTTCCGCGAAGCGCGTGGGTTATATTTTAGGTGCAGGAGATTTGGTTGCACAATCACTACGTGATATTGGACTGACGGTGGATATCCTCTCAGAAAATGATATTATGCATAAAGACCTGTCCATCTATGACGCCATTGTAACGGGTATCCGGATTTATAATGTCAACGATCGGATACGCTTCATACAACCAAAATTATGGAGTTATGTCAAGAATGGCGGGACCTTGGTGGAACAATATAACGTTAGTGGTGGACTTAAAACAAGCCAAATAGGCCCTTATCCATTTAGCTTGTCGCGTGATAGGGTTACCGATGAAAACGCCACCGTGACTATAGTAGATGCTCAAAATGCCATTTTACAATTCCCAAACAAAATCACGGAAAGAGATTTCGATGGTTGGATTCAAGAAAGAGGATTGTATTTTGCTACAGATATAGACAAAAACTATGCAACACCTTTGGCTATGAACGACCCAAGTGAAGAATCCAATCGAGGGTCGTTGTTAGTAGCCAAATACGGCAAGGGAAAATATGTGTATACATCGCTAGCTTTTTTCAGAGAATTACCTGCTGGAGTACCCGGCGCATATAGATTATTTGTAAATTTGCTGGCAAAAGAAAAAAATTAAAGACAATGGAGACTAAAACAGAAAAAAAAATTAACACAGATTCATTATTCTACCTTATAGGTGCATTCTTTGGTGCTTTAACTGGTGGCTATTGCGCAGAATCTTTCTGGGGCGTTGTAGGTGGTCTTGTGATTGGTTTGTTTATAGGCATGTTTTTCTTAAATGTCCTAGTAAAACGAAAAAGTGAGGAAGAACCGGCCTAGAGCAAACGGCTTACCCCCTTTTATAAATAGCTGGCAACAGTTCTATTTACTCGTCTTGTTATGGCTATTTATTTTAATCCTTTTGTTTTACTTATTCAAAATTCACTTTGAATGAGTCTTATTGATTGGATCGTACTGGGTAGTACACTCATTATAATTGTTGGCTATGGCATGATAAAAAGCCGTGGTAGCACAAACATTGACGGTTATCTGCTCGGTAATAGGTCGCTTCCCTGGTATCATATAGGCTTTTCAGTGATGGCCACCCAAGCAAGCGCCATCACTTTCCTTTCGGCTCCCGGCTTGGCCTATTCTTCAGGTATGAGCTTTGCTCAATTCTATTTCGGATTGCCATTGGCAATGATAATACTCAGCATCACTTTTGTTCCGATCTACCACCGAATGCGCGTATTTACGGCTTATGAGTATTTAGAAAAGCGCTTTGATGTTAAAACCCGTGTTTTTACTGCCTCTTTATTTTTATTGCAAAGGGGTTTATCAACCGGTATTACCATCTATGCACCTTCAGTAATCTTATCCAGCATTTTACAGATAGATGCCAACTATACTACGTTATTAATTGGCTCTATAGTGGTTATGTACACTGTTTATGGCGGCACGAAGGCCGTATCCTATACCCAATTATTACAGATGGCAATTATTTTTGTGGGGCTGCTTACGGCTGGATTTATGGTCGTCCATTTGTTACCCAAAGATATAGGTTTCGTAAAGGCCCTTCATATAGCCGGAAAATCAGGGAGAGCCAACGCTATCGACTTTTCATTCGACTGGAACAACCAATATACCTTATGGAGTGGCTTAATCGGTGGTTTTTTTCTTCAATTGTCTTATTTTGGTACAGATCAAAGTCAAGTCGGAAGATATTTAACCGGCTCATCCATACGTGATAGCCGGCTCGGATTGCTCATGAATGGCCTAGTTAAAGTTCCCCTGCAGTTTTTAATATTGTTAATCGGCATTTTAGTGTTTGCTTATTATCAGTATAACCAACCCCCTCTCTTTTTTAATAGCTTAGAACTTAATAAGATCGAAAAAAGCGCATTTCAAGGCGAACTTACTGATATCAAGCAAAATTACGCAGACATTTTTGCCGAAAAACATCTCCTCATAAATCAATTAAGTCAAGCGTTGGATAAGGATGATGAACAGACAATAGATGGAATACGACAAAAACTACACGAGGCAAACGAAAAGACCGCTACTATTAGAGAAAGTCTTATCTCCTTGATGCAAAAAAATGATCCCAAGGCCGACACAAATGATAACAACTATATATTTCTCAATTTCGTGACGGAAAAGCTTCCAAAAGGCTTGGTGGGGATACTGATAGCCATCATTTTTCTCGCTTCCATGGGTTCCACTGCGAGTGCTTTAAATTCCTTGGCTTCAACAACGGTGATAGACATTTATAAAAGATTTATTCATAAAGACGGGAGTGAGGACAGATATCTTTCTATTTCTAGACTGATGACCTTTGCTTGGGGGGTATTTTGCATCATTATTGCCCTCTATGCTAGTAAACTGGGCAATCTATTGGAAGCTGTTAATATTTTAGGCTCCTTATTTTATGGCACTATATTAGGTATTTTTGTCGTAGCCTTCTATATGAAAAAGATAAATGGTTCCTCCACCTTTATTGCCGCAATTATCGCTGAAATTGCGGTTGTCTTATGCTGGAAATTTGATTTGATGGCTTTTCTTTGGCTTAATCTGGTAGGATGTGTACTCGTTATGTTTTTTGCCCTAATCATCCAGCAAACGCTACATTTTAACCTTACTAGGAAGAATCGAACTTAATGGAACCTCACTATTTGCATACGTTGTTGCGCATAAGCATCTACTTCTTACCTAACAGATCGTTCTTGTTTATATTATACAACGGTAGCCTTTACCAAATAAGGCAATAATTCTTTCTGAAAAGAAATAAAGTTCTTTCTAACATCGGCCACACTTACTGCTGTAAAGGCAAATGAAAAAACAATGCTCTTACTTGCCTTGATTAAGAAAACTAGATTTTCTTTGGGAATATTTGGATCGATAACGTTACTCTCCTTAAAAGAATTTATGAGAAGATTTTCAAGATCATCTGACAAAGTCTTAAGATATTCTTGTGCATTGGCCGATTCGCGAATAAAATCCCACCCTATAAATTCATTACAAATGGTATAAGTTAAGCGGCTAACTTTCAAGATAAGATTGCTTAAATAAGTTTCCTGATTATTTTCGGTATTTGGGTTATGAATAAGATCCTCTACACCCACGCGGATATAATCCATCAAGATAGCATGTAATACTAGTTCTTTACTATCGAAGTATTTATAAATGGTTGCTTTAGCAATCTTCGCTTTTTTGGCAATTTCGTTAACACTTGTTTTATTATAACCATAGCGCCTGAAGAGGTCTCTTGCAGATCGCTTAATACTCTCTTTTATTTTATCTGCTTCCATTTAGTTTATAACTCTAATAATATTCCCTTCTCTTCTAACCTGATAGGGTTTTAGAGGGCGCTCGGCCGGTGCCTTTGAAGGCATACCGTTCCGAATGTCGAACTTAGCCCCACTACAAGGATCGTTTACAACGATACCTGTTGAATCTACCTCAACAGCACATCTTTTTTCCGGATTTACGGTGCTACATCGATCAAATGCGACATAACCTCCTCCCGTATTATAAACTAAAATTCCGGCAACGCCTCCTGTATTTGACATGGCATAACCACCTGCCACCTCAAGCTCATGATATTCGATAGTCGAAAACGTTTCATTCACAATTACATCAGGAATTCCATAATAATCTTTTTGACAGGCGGTAATAAACAGCAAAAGTGCAAAAATGTTCAAATTCCGACGTATATTCATTTGCTAAATAGTTTCTGTTTCAAATTGCTTTAAAAAACGGATGTCATTTTCAGAAAACAGTCTTAAGTCTTTAATCTCATATTTTAAGTTTGTAATACGCTCAATACCCATTCCAAAAGCAAATCCAGTGTACTTAGCCGCGTCAATACCACTATTTTCCAACACATTTGGATCGACCATTCCACAGCCTAATATTTCCACCCATCCAGTGTATTTACACATATTACACCCCGCTCCTTTACAAATGGTACAAGAAATGTCCATCTCTGCAGAAGGTTCGGTAAAAGGGAAGTAAGATGGTCGGAAACGAACTTTAGTGTCTTCACCATACATCTCTTGGACGAAATGAAATAAGGTCTGCTTCAAGTCAGCAAAAGATACCCCTTCGTCTATATATAGCCCTTCCACTTGATGAAAGAAACAATGGGCCCTTGCAGATATTGCCTCGTTTCGATAAACTCTTCCGGGCATTATAGCTCTGAACGGTGGTTTACCATTTTCCATCATACGCACTTGCACAGATGAAGTATGGGTACGAAGGGCGATGTCGTTTCCCGCTTGCTTTCTGATAAAGAAGGTATCTTGCATATCGCGAGCCGGGTGTTCTTCCGGGAAATTAAGGGCCGTAAAATTATGCCAATCGTCTTCAATTTCAGGGCCTTCTGCCACAATAAACCCCAATTTTTTGAATATCTCCACAATCTCTTTTCTAACGAGCGAGAGTGGGTGGCGGGCACCAAATTCAAAACCAGGACCCGGCAATGTAAGATCTTGACTTGGCGTTGCCTTGGATTGCTCTTCACCAAATTGATCTTTAAAATCATTAAACTTGGCTTCAGTAGCTTGTTTAAATTCGTTCAACACCTTACCTAACGTTCTCTTCTCTTCTACGGAAACATTTTTGAATTCATCAAAGAGATTTTTCAAAATACCTTTCGAAACTAAAAATTTCAAGCGATAAGCTTCCACATCTTCAGCAGAACTTGGCGTCCAATTTTTAACTTCCTCCCAATACTGGTCAATTCTTTCTTGTATGCTACTCATTTGTTTATTGTAAAGAACTATCTTACAATAGATAATATTAAACTTCTGCTCCTTTTTTTAATGGAGCACATATATAATTACAAAAATATACAAAAGCAAACGCTTTATCCTATATATCGTTATTTTATTACGCCCAGCGCTTTCCCGACCTTTGTAAAAGCTGCTATTGCTTTATCTAAATGTTGTTGATCATGAGCAGCAGATAACTGCACACGAATACGGGCCTTTTCTTTTGGTACTACAGGATAATAAAAGCCTATGACGTATATTCCTTCTTCCAACATTTTGGCAGCAAAGGACTGCGCCAATTTTGCATCATATAGCATAACAGGTACAATGGGATGAAACCCAGGTTTAATATCAAAACCTGCTTCCGTCATCTTATCTCTAAAATACTGGGTATTCCGCTCCAGCTTATCTCGTAAGCTTGTCGTCTCGCTTAACATATCTAATACAGCTATCGATGCTCCTGCGATAGCTGGTGCTAATGTATTTGAAAACAGATAGGGCCGTGAGCGTTGACGCAGCATCTCAATAATCTCCTTCTTACCAGAGGTGAAACCGCCTGAAGCACCGCCTAGCGCTTTTCCCAATGTTCCGGTAATAATATCAATTCTATCCATGACGTTAAAGTGTTCATGGGTGCCCCTTCCTGTTTTCCCGATAAAGCCTGTGCAGTGAGATTCGTCAATCATTACTAAGGCTTCATACTTATCTGCCAAATCACATATTTTATCTAACGGAGCAACCACACCATCCATTGAAAAAGCTCCATCCGTAACAATAATTCGATGTCTTGCCTCTTTAGCAGCAATAAGTTGTTTTTCTAAATCTTCCATGTCGGCATTTTTGTAGCGAAAACGTTGTGCCTTACATAAACGAACACCGTCGATAATAGAAGCATGATTCAATTCGTCCGAAATAATTGCATCTTCTGCGCCAAACAAGGGTTCAAACACTCCTCCATTTGCATCAAATGCTGCTGCATATAAAATAGTATCTTCTGTGCCTAAAAATTTAGAAATCTTCGCTTCCAAGGTCTTATGAATATCCTGCGTTCCACAGATAAATCGAACAGAAGACATACCATATCCATGTGTGTCTATGGCATCTTTCGCAGCAGCTATCACTTTTGGATGTGAAGATAAGCCGAGATAATTATTTGCACAGAAATTAACCACTTCTTTTCCATCGTTCACTTTGATATCTGCACCTTGTGGTGAAGTGATAATGCGCTCGCGTTTATACAATCCCGCCTCTTCTATTTCGGCTAACTCTTTTTGCAATACTGGTTGAAGTGTTTTATACATATTTTGACGATTTGCGGTAAAAATACAGATTTAAAAAGAAAAGCTGAAAGATTGATAAAAATGAACCTTGAATGTTTGTTCGTCAGAGAAATTATGTTGAGCTGATACAATCATTTTAATAAAAGAATGATTTTTTTTACCTTTACTCAACGCCAATTGAGATATAAATCAAAACCTTTTATAATGAATAATGTGTTAATCAAAAACATTGTTAAACAGCTACAAGACGTACAAGATGGAGATCTGTGGCTCGATGAAACTTTCGCAAAAAAAATCGATTTATTAACTGAAGATCAAGCCCTTACACGTCCAGTCTCTGAGATGCACAGTGTTGCAGAAATTATTTCCCATCTCTTAGAATGGCGTAAAGGGTGTATACGTAAACTACAAGGAGAGAAGAGCACACTCACAGTCGAAAGTCCGGAGGACTGGAAATCCAATGATGAATTAAAAAAAATTGGCTGGAAAAAATTGAAAGAGGACTTTTATGCCTCTCAATACCATTTAATAAGACTTATCGAGGTGAAAGATGATAGTTTTCTCGCCCAAAAACACTTAGATACAACAGATACATTTCAATACCTCTTAGAAGGGATGATCCATCACGACTTGTATCATTTAGGACAAATAGGGATCGCTGTCAAACTCTTAAGGGCAAAGCAGTTGATGAAATAATTGCCTTGCTTTATGTTCAGTTAGACCCAGGCAAAACAAGTTTTACCTGGGCCACCTTCATTCTTTAACATACTTTAACAGAAAACAGTGTAACCTTTCGGTTCATTCATTCATCTTAAAGGCATAAATTGCAGACAAATTTATACTGATGAATAGAACTCTTACGCTCATCTTCCTCCTATTTTCAAGTATTTATACTCTTGCCCAACGGGCGCCGCTGCAGGGAACTGTAACCGACACCGACGGAGCAGCCATTCCTTTTGCGACAATTGTTAAGAATCACTCATCGATAGGAACTTCGGCAAACAAGGAAGGGGATTTTAAGCTGTCCCTTCCGGAAGGGAGTCATCAAATAACCATTTCGGCGGTAGGTTATCGACCCAAAACAGTCACAGTAACCATACCGCAACGCGACAATCTCATCATTCGGCTGGCAAACGAGGTTTATTCTTTGCAAGAAGTGGTCATTGGAAATCAAGAAGATCCTGCCTACGAAATCATTAGAAAAGCCATCAACAAAAGACGCTACCATCTTAAAGAAGCGGGACCCTATAGCGCCCGCGTATATATAAAGGGATTACAACGATTGCTTAAAGCGCCAAAAAAATTCTTTGGCGTTAATATTGAAGAAATGGGCAAAGAAATGGGCCTCGATTCTGGAAGAAGGGGAATTATTTATTTGTCAGAATCTGAGTCAAAAATCACCGCCAATCCTCCAAAAGATTTTAAAGAAGAAATGATCAGCTCAAAGATATCGGGCAACAACAGGGCCTTTAGCTTTAACAGAGCCTCTGAATTACAATTAAACTTTTACGAGAATTACCAGAATATTGTTGAGGGACTAAGTAGTCGGCCATTCGTCTCGCCTATCGCCGATAATGCAATGGCTTATTATCGATACCAATATCTAGGAACGTCTGATGAAAACGGCACAACAATCATTAAAATAAAAGTAACGCCTAAAAGAAAAGCTGAACCACTTTACAAAGGGAACATTTATATTGTTGACAGAGAGTGGCGTATTTCGAGTGTTAATTTTTTACTCGACAAAGAATCGAGCATTAATTTTGTCGATTCACTAAACATCAAACAGCTTTATACGCCTGTAAATGATAAAACATGGATGCCCTCCACGATACAATTGGATTTCAAGGCAGGCCTGTTAGGTTTTCAGGTTGCCGGATATTTTACAGCGATGTATCAAGATTATGCCTTTATCGGTCTTCCAAACAAAGAGCTTTTTAAGGAAGTGTTATCCATAGGAAAAGATGTTAATAAAAAAGACAGTATCTATTGGGCAGAAAACAGGCCCGTTCCATTAACAGCCGAAGAACAAAAAGATTATGTAACAAAAGATAGTCTATATCGCATTCATCAATCGAAAGATTATTTAGACTCCATCGATAGAAAGAACAACCGTTTCAAGCCTTTCTCCTTTTTAATAAGTGGATACAGCTATCGTAACCGGTATAAAAAGGAATATATCCGTTTTGAGGGACCTTTGCCTTCACTACTTTTTAACAGTGTAGAAGGACTAGCCATCAACTACGGGGTGAATTATTCACGCCAAATTGATAGCAGTCTAAACCATTATCTTAACATCAATGGACGCATTCGATATGGTTTTGCAAACCAACGCTTAAATGGTTCCGTCAGGGTTAACCTTCCGATGAAGGATCAAAGGTTCGTACTGTCAGGTGGTAGAGATGTGCTTGACTTAAATAATAGGGGCTCGCTTCCGGTATTATTGAACAGTTTGTATACCTTATTTGCCGGCGAAAATTATCAAAAGCTATATGAAAAAACTTTTGCATCCTTCTACTGGAGTAAGACCCTTCCAGGCAATATTAAAATAGGGGCAGAAGCAGAATGGGCTAATAGGCATTGGCTACCTAACGCCACGAATTTTACTTTTTGGGATCGTAACCAGCATAAATTAACCCCTAACAATCCGCTGCACCCTGACACGGATCTTCCCCTTTTTGAGGATAATAAATCTACGAAAGTGAGTATTGGCTTGACCTATGATTTTTCAAATCGTTATGAAACTTATCCAAGCGGTAAGCGCTACCTTCCTTCCAACTATCCGACGATCGGTATCCATTACACGAAAGGTCTTAAAAATGTACTGGGTTCAGATGTAGATTACGATCTTTTAGCCGCAAACATTTACAAGAGTAACTTAGGTTTAGGTTTATATGGATCTATCTCGTTTTCGGCTACAGCTGGTAAGTTTTTTAATAATAATCAGTTGTTTTACCCCGACTTTAAACATTTTAACGGCAACCGGATTTTATTTGTAGACCAACAGTTAAGCTCTTTTCTAGCCCTGGATTATTATCAATATAGTACCCCATCCAGCTTTATAGAGGCACATACCGAGTATAATCTTGGTGGTATGTTTACCAGCAAAATACCGCTATTAAGAAAGCTAAAACTCGAAGAACTCATAGGCCTTCACTATTTACATAGCCCCGAATTAAACGCTTATGGCGAATTACATGTAGGCTTGCAATGGAAAATGATCCGTCTAATGTATGCCCATTCCAGAAGCAGCAATGAACAGCTCAACAAAGCAAATACATTAAGAATTGCATTAAAGCTATTCTAAAAGATGACAGGTGTCAAAAAAACACAAATCGACCGAAGCATCGCAAAATGGAAAAGTCTATTCGCATCCTTTGTGTAATATTCGTTTTAAGAAAGTGTTTATATTTTTACTTATACAATAAAAGCATACATTATATATTATTCAATTATTTTTCATATTTAATTGAATAATAACTGAACAATAACTGTAGAAAGTATGAATAAAAACTGTATTATAAAAGACGCCATGACAAAGAGACTTATAAGGGCGTTTAAGGATTGTTCGATGACTTAGTGTAAAATTAAAAACCTATTCGTGAATATTGGGCATTTTTATCTAAGTTTGGGTATGCCACAAACAATCACAGATAAAACAATCTTTTCATTGGCAGAAGTTGCGCGCAGCATCCAAAAGACGATTGCAGACCGCTACAAAAGTCTGTATTGGATAAAGGCAGAGATGAATAAACTTAACCACTATTCACATTCGGGCCATTGTTATCCAGAGTTACTAGAAAAAAAAGATGGGAAAGTAATTGCGGAAATTCGGGCTACATTATGGAAAGGCGACTATGAGCGCATCAATCAACGCTTTATGGAAGTCACCAAAGAAGCACTTAAAGATGGCATTAATATCCTCTTACAGGCATCCATCAACTATGATCCGGTTCACGGTTTAAGCTTACATATTTTAGACATAGACGCCTCTTATTCATTGGGTGAGCTTGAACGGGAAAAACAGGCCAATATCGCTCTCTTGAAACAACAAGGAATTTTCGACACGAACAGGTCATTGGCTTTTCCCTTACTTCCTAAGCGAATCGCCCTTGTTTCGGTAGAAACGAGCAAAGGTCTAGCAGATTTTTTAAAAATTATCGACAACAACCCCTATGGTTATCACTTTGAGCACCAGTTATTCCCGGCGCTCTTGCAGGGTGAAAAATCCGTTTCCTCGATCATCGATCAATTAAATCAGATCCGTTTACATCTTCAGAACTTTGACGTTGTTGCTATCATTAGAGGAGGTGGGGGAGAAGTTGGGCTCAGCTCTTACAATAATCTCCTTTTAGCCACCGCCATTGCTACTTTTCCAATTCCGGTTATTACAGGTATTGGACATGCTACCAATGAAACGGTCTCCGAAATGGTTGCTTATAAAAATGCCATTACGCCGAGTGCACTAGCGGATTACCTGTTGCAACACTTTCATGGTGTTGCCCGCCCAGTAGCCTACGCTGAGCAAGTGATCCGTTTAAAAACCAAGCAACTCTTTGACAACCACCACCAGCTATTAAATAACGCCGTCAAGTATTTTAAAATGACGAGTATAAACGTACTGCAAGAAAACAAACATCAATTAGCTAGTTTACGCAGTCGCACACTTCAACACAGCAAGCATGTATTAATACAGGAAAAAAATTCTTTTAAACAACTCAAAAACCTATTGTCGACCCAGTCAAAACGCGTTTTATTGGAAGAAAAACAGACCATTATTTTTTTGGGACAACGATTAAAGCGGGAAAATCTTCATTTAAATAAACATTCCAGACAAATACTTATACAAATGAAGGCGCAGTTAATACGTCAGGCCTACTCTATTGCAAATAAAGAGTATACACAATTAAACGAGCTGCAGGATCATCTTACATTACATAGTAAAAAATCGATACAAGAAGCAGCTAAGAAAATTGAAAATCAAGAACGTCACTTATCTATATTAGATCCCCAGCATGTACTAAAAAGGGGCTATAGCATCACCCTTTTAGCGGGAAAGGCCATAAAGGACGCTAACATACTGCAAGAAGGGGATAAAGTAAAAACGATTTTAGCCCTTGGGGAAATCGAAAGCGAGATTACCTTTGTAAAGGGAAATAACAAAACCGAAAAACATGAATAATCAGTTAAACTATACAGCTGCATTTGAAGAACTTCAACATATTGTAGAGGAAATTGAGGACGGCGAGATCAGCGTGGATGAGCTATCGGATAAAGTGAAAAGGGCCGCTTTATTAATTAAAATCTGTAAAAGTAAATTAACAGAAACCGAGGCCGACGTTAACAAGATTCTAGCAGATCTAGACAATGAGAAAGAAGATCAGTAAGCCTTACACCATCCCACGTTCAGCAAAAGAAAACCATGACAAAATTTATCCAGTTCACCTTTTTCCTTTGGCTTTGCTGCCAGGTCTCATTAAAAGCCCAAATACCAACCGAAAAAGCTACCCTTTGGGAAATTAGCGGAAAAGGCCTGTCCCAGTCGTCTTATTTATTCGGCACGTTTCACCTTCTGTGTCCCGAAGATCTCCAAGTTAACGGTGCAATTAAGGAAAAATTTGAGTCAAGCACGCAATTATATCTTGAGATAGATTTTTCTGATCCGAACGTAGGAATGAAAATGATGCAAGCTATGCAAATGCGAAACGACAGCACTTTTCATGATCTGTATGATAGTTTAACTTATGCACAAATAAATGATACGCTGGAAAAACATACACATATGGGCTTAGATATGTTCACGAAGATAAAGCCCTTTGGCTTGTATTCCGTTGTGATGATGGGTGCCTTGGGTTGTCAACCTGCAAGCTGGGAGCTTAACTTAGTAAAAATGGCAAAGGAAAAAGGATGGAAAATGAATGGTTTAGAGACATTAGAAAGCCAAGCAGCCATTTTTGACACTGTTCCATATACACTACAAGCCGAACAGCTCAAGGAGATGATTTTCAATATGGATAGCACTAAACAGGAGATTAATAAGCTAATAAAGCTCTATAAAGAGCAAGATATTAATATGATGCATGAAAAAATAACATCAGATCCCTTGATGGAAAACTATCTGGATATCATGTTATATAACCGAAACGCAAATTGGATTTCCACCATAATTGAGCAGTCGGGAACCACATCAACCTTTTTTGCTTTTGGTGCTGGGCATCTTGGTGGTGAAAAAGGAGTAATCAATCTCTTACGACGTAAAGGATACACGGTAAGGCCTATATACGATCGAGCTCTATAAAGATGTAACGACATTTAATGAAAAGAGGGTCTCTAAGGCAAATGGTAATTTTGAGCACCCTCTTTTACATTTTATTCTTTATAGCCTATTCCCATATTCTGAAACATAAAGGCCCATTTATCCGCCTGTTCTTGAATAATCATTGCGGTAGGTCTTCCTGCACCATGACCTGCCTTCGTTTCAATCCTTATTAATACTGGATGATCTCCTTTATTATATTCTTGTAAGCGAGCGGCATATTTAAAGCTATGTGCAGGCACTACACGATCGTCATGATCTGCGGTTGTTACCATTGTGGCGGGGTAATTAACATCTTTCGCAAGTGCATGGTAAGGTGAATACTTATACAGGTATTCAAACATTTCTTTATTATCATCCGCAGTGCCATAATCATATGCCCAACCCGCACCGGCGGTAAATTTATGATATCGAAGCATATCAAGAACGCCAACCGCAGGAAAGGCGACTTTGAAAAGATCAGGCCTTTGCGTCATAACAGCACCAACCAGTAAACCACCGTTAGACCCTCCTGAGATAGCCAACTTTTCTTTTGATGTATAATTCTCCTTTATCAAGTATTCTGACGCGGCAATAAAGTCGTCAAATACATTTTGCTTTTTCAGCTTTGTACCTGCAAGATGCCACTTTTCACCATACTCTCCTCCACCACGAAGATTTGCCACCGCGTAAACTCCTCCTTGTTCCAGAAGAAGTATAGTTGAGACACTAAACGAAGGAGTTATATTGACGTTGAATCCTCCATAACCATATAACATGGTAGGGTTACTACCATTGAATACTAAGCCCTTTTTATGTGTAATAATCATCGGCACTTTTGTGCCATCTTTTGAGGTGTAAAAAACCTGTTTAGATTCATAATCTTCGGGTTTAAATAGAACAGCTGGTTTCTTATAGATTGCTGATTTTCCAGAGTCAATGTTATATTTAAAAATGGTTGCTGGAAATATGTAAGAAGTAAAAGAATAATAAAGGTCTTTTTCTTCCTGTTTAGCTTCAAAATCGCTCGCTGTTCCTATTCCAGGTAGTTCAATAGTTCGTTCTTCTTTACCGTTTCGATCAAACTGTTTTACTAAAGAGGTAGCATCCTTTAAATAGTTTGCAAACAATTTGCCTCCACCTCGGCTAACCGTTAACACATTTTCTGTTTCCGGAATTAAATCATTCCAATTCGCAGGTTGCGGAGCTTTAACATCTACCGTTACTACTCTATAATTAGGCGCATTTAGATTGGTATAAATAAACAGCTTATCCCCGTCATTATCCACGATGCTATTTTCCTTTTCAAAATTATTTACCACGTTTATAATTCCAGACTTCATATCGTTTAAGTCTTGGATGTATAATTCATTCCCACTGGTAGTATTGGCAGCTGATATTACCAAGAACCTTTCATCCTCCGTTAAATAGGCTCCTATATATCTTCGAGGGGTTGATTCTCCTCCAAAAATCAGCTCGTCCTGCCCCTGGGGAGTATTTAATTTATGGAAATATAGTTTATGGTATTGTGTTAAACCTGATAATGCGCTCCCTTCTTTAGGTTTATCATAACTGCTATAATAAAAACCTTCATTTCCTTTCCATGCCAAACCCGAGAACTTAATGTCTACCAAGGTGTCTCCAACTACCGATTTATCATCTGTTTTTAACACAATCACTTTTCTCCAATCAGACCCTCCCTCCGAAATCTGATAAGCCACTAAACTCCCATCTTTACTGAAATTGATTCCAGCGAGTGAAGTGGTTCCATCTGCAGAAAACTTATTCGGATCTAAAAACACTTCACTTTTTCCCTCCTCTTTCTCTCTATATAAAACCGATTGATTTTGAAGTCCATCGTTTTTGTAATAATATGTATACTGTCCCTCTTTGAATGGCGCAGATATCTTTTCATAGTTCCATAATTTCTCCAGTCGGCTTTTCATAGCATTACGAAAGGGAATTTGTGCCAGGTAATCCTGTGTTACTTGATTTTCTGCAGCTACCCATGCTTTTGTATCAGATGCTGTATCATTTTCCAACCAACGATAAGGATCGGAAACTTCCGTTCCGAAATAATTATCGATAACAGCTTCTTTTTTTGTTTGTGGATAAGGCTTAAGATTCATATTAGATGCTGGTTCAATGGTTTGTTGTTTGTTGCCGCAAGCTGTTAGAACCGCTCCCAGCAACAAAATGTTTGTATAATTTTTTAACATGTGGAATAAATTATTTGAAAAAACTTCAATTTACAAACTTAGATAAATTGCTTC
>DATMSZ010000254.1:0-1653 GCA_035565175.1 Pseudosphingobacterium sp. | reverse complement strand
TATCATCGAGGCACTCCTGCGCTAATTCTTTCTATTTTAATACTTTTCTCTCTACTTATTGGCTTTTTATTGGGTTTCCTGCGTGGAATGTTGCATACCAAAATGCATATTTCGGCTATTATTTTTGCGGTGATGAGCTATATTATTCTTTACGCAATTCAGGATCTTGACAACCCTTCAATGGGAATTATCAAACCAGATTTCACCGATATAAAGAACATCAGGGAATTGTACGATAATTATTTTTCATCATTAAAGCATCCTTCAAAGTGAGTATATAACCAGCATTCAGCTAAATGCTGCAAACACATCGACCTTTTAATCTTCGATTGCGTACGGTTTTTACGGGCCGCTGTAAAGCAATAATGGGAGGATATTCATAACCCTGAATACCCGCCATCAGACAGAACACCGGCCCCTCTTTTTTTCCGTTGACGACCGTTATTGGCATATAGGTGCTGGCGCCATTAATGGATCTCACGGAAATCTCGAAAGATTTAACACTTCCGAGAAGAATATTTCCGTACTTGCTAGATATCCTTTATAATCATTTGACACTTCATTACGCTAAAGAAATTTCGAACAAAGGCTAAAAACTTTTGTTTAACGGAAGACACTATTTATCTCATTTTTAAAACTTTAGTTATGAAAACAAAGAACCTTACTATGCTTCTCAGTTTGGGCACGTTTATTTTTATGCTAAGCTGTAACAATCAGGGGCAACAGCAAGCAGGAAATGATGTGGCTGATTCTACTTTGAGTAATGAAGACAATGTTACCATTGATACCAGTGATATATTAGAAAACAAGGTTCTTTCACAAGAACAACAGCAAGCTTTAATTCCAAAGGATGTACTCAGTTTACTAAAAGAGGGCAACGAAGATTTTATCAATGATCGTTTAACCGTCAGGAATAATTCCTCCCGTGTTCGCGCTGCCGCATTGAGCCAATATCCGAAAGCCGTTATCCTTTCCTGCTTAGATTCGCGCGTTCCCGTAGAAGATGTATTTCATCGGGGAATAGGTGATGTCTTCGTTGGCCGAGTTGCCGGCAATATCATTAATGAGGACATGTTAGGTAGCATGGAATTCGGTTGTAAAGTTTCAGGTGCTAAATTGATCTTGGTATTGGGGCACGAGCATTGTGGAGCAATAAAATCGGCCATCGATGATGTCAAATTAGGAAATATCACCCCGCTATTAGCGAAAATAAGACCCGCTGTATCCAGCATCACCAACTTTGACGGCGACAAAACGACAAAAAACGACAAATTTGTACATGCAGTGTGTGAAAAGAATGTCGAGCTTACCGTAGCAAATATCCGTAAGAATAGTCCAATATTGGCGGAAATGGAGAAAAATGGGGAATTAATTTTGCAGGGAGCCGTCTACGATATGGATTCCGGGAAGGTGACTTTTCTGTAGGCATAGTAATAGTTTACACCTCCAAGCGTACCAACTTTAGCCAGGATAGAAAGTTAAAACATTGATTAGGATACTGTTAATGTGACTTATTGATTAGCTGAAGGGCTTTGATCATTTCGACGTCTTTGCCATTTATCCTATCTTCGGTGGTCGGCTCGATGGAAATGTCCGGATAGGTACCTCTGCCAACATTGATCGAAGGATTCACGGCCAGATAATAGGCCTGTA